>NZ_JBSFPS010000110.1:0-30092 GCF_053588315.1 Streptosporangium sp. NPDC003464
CCGCCGAGGAGGTGGCCGAGCCTCCGGCACCGCCGAAACCACCCGCGCGGACCCTGTGGACTGGTCGCGATGCGCGATCGACTCCGTCAGCGTTCGCGCCGCGAAAGGGGGGAGCTGACAGCTCCGAATCGGCTCGATCGCGGCAAGAAGGGGTCGTAGATCCACCTCATCACCGAGCGGACCGGTCTGCCCCTCGCTGTCGCGATCAGCGCCGCCAACGTCCATGACCGTCTGGGTCTGGAGCCGCTGGTGCGGTCGATTCCGCCGATCCGTTCCCGCCGCGGGCCACGACGTCGCCTGCCGGGCAGACTCCACGGCGACAAGGGCTATGACGATCCCCATCTGCGGGCTTTCCTGCGCGGCCGGGGCATCATCCCGCGGATCGCCCGCCGCGGGATCGCGTCCAGCCGGCGGCTGGGACGCCACCGCTGGGTGGTCGAGCGCACCGTCTCCTGGCTGGCCGGCTGCCGCCGCTTACACCGGCGCTACGAACGCCGGGCCGACCACTTCGCGTCCTTCGTGGCCATCGCCGCGGCTCTCATTTGCTACCGCCGACTCACCAAATGAGTCACCGTCTAACAGCTGGCAGTGCGGCCGCGGTCCTGTCATGAGTGAGCCGGGCCATACCGTGCTGGGGCAGCCCGTGGCGGTGGGGGCAGGGCACCTACGACGCCCGAGGAAGCCTCAGCCGGTCAGCCGCTGACGTAGATACTGCTTGCCCTGCTCGGCGCCTTTACGGCTCGTGTCCTGAGCGCGTCGGAACAGGTCGGCCAGTTCGGCATCGCCAGCCCGTTCGGCATCGGCGATGTAGGCCTCCAGCCGGAGCGCGTTGCTCAGGCACTGCTCGACGAACCAGATCAGGTTGTAGTTGGCGTCCTTGGTTCCGGTGACCTCACCGGTCTCCTGGCGGGCCGGATCCATCGGCGCTCCCCCTCGCATGCTTGCCTGGCGACACCGCCAGGCGTGTAGCCGACCCCTACCCGGGCGGCGGGCAAGGTAAGGCGTCAAAGGGGCAATGCCCCGGTCAGCGGCCATGGCGAGATCTTCGGGAGAAGACTCCCGTGACGCTTGGGGGCTCCTGTCCTCACCAAGGCCCCAACGACCGCCTTACCATGCGTAAACCTTCTCAGAGGGGTACGAGGCCGATATGGCATTCGTTTTGTCGCTGCCGGCATTGCCCAGGCTGCCGGGACAGGATCTCGTGGCCGCGCCGCTCAAGTGGGCCGCGGGCAAGGCCTCGGAGGTGCCGGGGTGGGCTGCCTCGACCCTCGCCGAGATGGCCGGCGTGCGAAGGGAAACGTGGACGTATCCCGGCCGGGTCCACCTCCAACTTCGCTGCCCGGTCCCCGAGCAGCTGACGGACGCCGTCGAGTCGGCCCTGTCCGTCCATCCCTCCGTGCGGTGGGCGCGCGTCAACCTCCCACTCAAACGGGTAATCGTCGCGGTGGAAGATCCGCCGCCCATCGACGAGCTGGTCGCGATCCTGGACAAGGCCGAACAGGCTGCCGCAGAGAAGGACCCGGCCATCACTGAGGGCACGCCGGGCGGGCCGCCCGTCGCCCTCGTGCTCGGCGCGGACGTGCTCGGGCTGGCGGCGACCGCAGTGGAGTGGGCCGTCCATCGGGCGCCCCTACCGCCGGGCGCCGCCAGGCCTTGGCCGGGCAGACCTTCGCCGATCCCGAAGAGATCACCTACGCCACCACCGTGGCGACGGCCCAGCTCAACGCTCGCGCGTGCCCCTGGATCTGGGGTCGTCCGGCTCCCGAGCCTCGTCAACGCCGCCGCCGTTTTATCTACCTACTTTAAGGAACGAAGCACTAGAACCTGGGGGGTGCTCACGCAACCTCGGGTGCCGCCGAGGGCCTAATCTCGGCGGCACCCCGCTTCAGTCACTCACGGAGCTATCGGCTCACTTCCCTCCCAGGCTGGGGCGTTGCCGTTCACGCCCGAGGCGATCGCGTAGGTGCCGCCCTCGCAGCGGGTCAGCCATCCATCGGCGGCCAGCCGCAGCAACCGCGACCGCATCGACTCCACCTTCCCCCGGTCGTCCGGCTGGCCCAGCGCCACCACCACATCCCGGACCCGCATCGGCCGCTGTGCCGTGGCCAGCAACGCCACCGTCTGCCGGCGAACCCCGCGCAACTCCGGCAACGCCGCAGTCCCGCCTGAAGGCCCGGCTGGGCCGTCCGGCTCATGCCTCTTGCCCGCCTCGACTGGTTCCTCGGCGCCTGACTCGCCCGATCCCGCCACCTGCTCGTTCTGGGCCGACAATGCCCGCAGCGTCTCGCGGGTGATGGACAGGCGCCGGAGCTGTTCCTCCGCAGCGGCCAGTTGCTCACGCAGCTCGGCCGCTTTCTCGGTGGCAGCCGCCTCGGCCTGGGCCAAACGTTCCAACAGTGACGTCACGTCGCCCTCCACGAAAGAGCGCAGACGCGCCCATCCGATCCGCTTCACGCCATGTGGTCCAACAACTCCACACTGTAAGCAGGGAAGTTCTGGCAGTCACTACCGCAATCAAGATCAACACCTGCATATGGCGCTCCGCCTTCACGGGCTGGAGGGGAGAGCGGGCAGCCAGTCTGCACGCGCCCGTCGTAGGGATGGCGGATCCAAGGTCCAACGTCTCCCGGATGCCGCCGCTGGCGCGTCGCCGAAGGTGGGCGTAGAGCGGGTAGTGCCGGTGGCGGGGCATCTGGGGCGGACCGTGCGCATAACGGGCCGGCTGTGCGCCGGTTCCTCAACCCCGATGCTGGTCGGCGTCATCTCCGGTTCGTCCAGCCCGATGTCCGATGCGCGATCGGCTAACGGATCCGGGCGCTCAGCCTTGATCGCTCATTGTTGCCATATATGTCCCGGGCGAGCAGGGTCAGCCATGACCAGGCTGCAACGATCATGATTCGCTGGAACAGGCCGCCGAAGGCCACGAGGTTCGGCGATTGGGCGAAGGCCGCGTTCGAGAGTCCGAGGGCGCCGAGGACGACGATGGCGGTCGCGGTCGAGTACAGCGCCCAGCCCTGCCGGTTCTCGGAGGCGAACCGGCGAGCGAACACGATGCAGGCCCCCAGGATCGCGACGAAGGCGACCAGCGACACGGCGTCGTGCAGGGCCGCCTGGGTGCTGCCGTAGGCGGGCAGCAGATCCGGGCTGCCAGCCGGGTATCCACTCACCGGGTCCGTGGTGAACAGGCCGGCGCCGACGAGGCCGAGCGCCCACACGCCCACGAGCATTGGGCCCCATAGCCTGCCGGGCCCTGGGTGCAGATTCCGTCGGAGCCCGACGGCGAAGACGGTGGTCAACGCGCCGGCGACGAGGAATGTGGCGCTCTGCACCCAGCCATGGTCGCCGAGGGCGAGGGAACTGACCGGATGGCGCAGCGGATCGTAGCCGTTCCGAACGGCGCCCTGCATCAGGAAGCTGAGTACGAACAGCGGACCGGCGGCGATGCCGCAGATGAACGTGGCCTTGGACATTGAGCCCTCCTCGAGTATTTGAGGCCTGTCAGTTTGGGTTGACAAGTGCCGCTTGTCAATCCAAACTGACAGTCATGGAGGAGCCCGAATTGGTCGCGCGACTGCGGTCGCACGACCCGGCGGTGGGGCTGCGCGCCGTCGGTGCCCTGCACCGGCTCGCGGAGCAGGTCGAGGCCGCCGCAGTAGCCCGCGCTCGAGCTGAAGGCTGGTCTTGGGAGCAGATCGGCGACGCGCTCGGAGTCTCGCGCCAGTCCGCCCACGCCAAGCACGGGAAGTGAGTTGCGATGTTCGAACGGTTCACGGCTGGCGCCCAGGCCGCGGTCGTGGCGCACGCACCGGCGGAGGCGCGGCGGCGCGGCGACCGGCGCATTGGCACAGAACATCTACTCCTCGGCGTGCTCCATGAAGCAGAGGCGGCACAGGCACTCGGGGCGGACGTCGAATCGGCGCGGTCCGCGCTCGCTGTCTTGGATGATGCCGCCCTTGCCGCAATCGGCGTAGATGCGCGTGGCGTCGAGCGGGCCATGATTTCGGCACCTTCGAAACGGATGCCCTTCACCTCCGGTGCGAAGGCCGCCCTGTCCCGGGCTCTCGTCGTGGCTAGGCGCAGCCGCGCGCGCCGGGTCACCGCGGTCCACCTGCTGGTCGGGCTCCTGGACGGTGACCGCACCGATCCCGCGTCTGACGTGCTGACCGAGCTCGGCGTGGACCGGGTGACTGCCCGCGCCCGTCTTGCGCCGTAGCCGATGGCGCGACGAAGAGAGTGCCGTGGGCGTGGACGTTGTCGTGGTGAGCGGGCCATGTGCGCGCCAGGACTTCGACGTCGATGAGCCAGCCGCCGCAGCACCCACCGCCAGGACACTGCGGATCGAGGAACCCTTACGCCGCTGTCCTGTACTCCAGGATCCTGGGCATCGATTCGGAGCTGGGAAACGATCATCTTCATGACGGGAAATGATCTTCTTGCCCCCTCCTCCGCCCCAGGCCAGATCCACCCGTGAACACCCCAGACCGGCGGTCCCATCCCCAGCCTCCTCACCCCGAACGGCCACGCCCAGGTCGCCGAGCAGCTCCTACACGACGCGCTCACCGACGACGGCGTCGACGTGCCCATGTTCCTGCCGACGCACTCGCCGACGCGTGGGGAGGACGAGGCGCTGACCACTGAACGGGAGGCGCTACGACGGCACAACACCGAGGTGGAGGAGAAGCTGGTCGAGACCGAGGAGGACCTGGCGGCGGCTCGCACCAGCCTGCGCAGGATGATTCGCTTGGAGAACGCGGATCCCACCATCAGGATGTGAACCACGAGCTTCTCAACCGGCGAGGCCACGTGGCCCCAACCTGGTTCGCGGATGAGCGCACAGGCCGACTGTCGGTGCCGTATGGCACGCTGCAGCCGTGAAGCGTCCCCCCACCGATCACGCTGCCGTTGTCCTGGAGCTTCGTGCGTCCGGGGCCGAACCTGTTGATCCATACCCCGGCAGGACCTCTATCCCGTTTCAGGTCCGGTGTCTGAAACCGAAGTGCGAAGGGCACTCTGACCCCTTCCCGGCCTACCTGAGTGCGGTCCGCATGCTGGCCAAGAAGGGCGACGTGGCCTGCATCCACTGTCGGAAGAGAGAGCGGGCCAACAAACGTCGGGCAGAGATGATCAGATTAGGGCGCGTACTGCCCATGGTGGAAGTCATAGACGTGAAAACCTCAACGCGATCATGGTGTCTACGCTGCTGGCAGGTCTGCGATCCAGGCCCGCGCCTGGACAACATCAGAAATGGCGGGCAAGGCGGTTGCGAGGCCTGCGGCGGAAAGAAGCGGTTCGCCGATGAGGTGGCTCGCCAGCTCGCCAAGGACTGGGGTTACAACCCAGACCCGGACGTTCCCTACCAGAATGACGCGACCAAGTGGCCTGGTCGCTGCATCGCAAAAGGCCACCCATGCGCACCTGTTCTCAACAGCCGCTTCAGCAGCGGACCGTGTGAGATCTGCCCCGATCACGGGTTCAAGCCCGACCGACCAGCTCTTCTCTATCTTGTGACGCGGCTCGACCTTGCTGCCGCCAAGATCGGCATATGTGAGGACAGCCCGAAAAACTCTCGGCTCTACGAACACAACCGTAATGGATGGACGAAGATCGAAATCATGCGCTTCGGGCTCGGCGCTCACGCCCGGACGGTCGAAGACACCGTCATCCGGTCCTGGCGCGCTCTCGCGCTTCCCCCCGTGCTGGACAACGGGCTTGCCTATAACGGATATACCGAAACCGTCTCGCTTAACTCACTGTCTGTCACAGAGATCTGGTCGCAAGTCCAAGAAGTCGCTGATCAGGTGCTATCGACAGTGCCCCGATCAAGGGACGTGCCTTACGTGTCAGACATCACGTCGAGGGCTTTGCCTGGTCTCGTGCTTGACAGCTATAGATAACGAGGGAGCGATGCCTGAGCAGCCTCGCCGAGGTCGCCACCGCGCACGGGGCCGACGTGCACTACTGAGGTTGAACTCGTGGTGTCGTAGGGGCTGATGGTTCGTCGTCCGTGCGGTATCACCGGAGCATGCGATATCCACAAGGAGGCGGGCTGACTGCCGAACGGCAGCAGTTCCGCGAGGAGTTACGGCTCAAGGCGGCCGAGCGGTTCGCCCAGAGCGAGGCGAGCTCGGTCATCGCCAAGGCCCTGCGCGTCAACGTCCGCTCGGTACAACGGTGGCGGCAGAAGTGGGAGCAGGGCGGTCCGCGGGCCCTGCGGTCGCAGGGGCCGGCATCACTGCCGAGGCTGCGCCAGGAGCAGTTCGCGCAGCTGGAGGCGGAGCTTGCCAAGGGGCCGACCGCGCACGGCTGGGAGGACCAGCGCTGGACACTGGCGCGGATCAAGACGGTGATCGGTCGGCGCTTTCACATGGCCTACACGATCCAGGGCGTGCGGAAACTGCTGGCGCGTAACGGCTGGTCCTGGCAGGTCCCAGCCCGACGGGCCATGGAGCGGGACGACGGGGTGGTGGCCGGGTGGGTCAAGGAGGTGTGGCCCTGCGCGGAAGGCTCGCGGCGGCCCGTGGAGCCTGGCTCGTCTTCGAGGACGAAGCCGGATTCTCCATGACGCCGCCGCACGCGAAGACCTGGTCACAGCGCGGCCGGACCCCGGTGGTGCGGGTCCGCGGCCGCTCCCGCAGACGGATCTCCATCGCCGCGCTGACCTGCTACAAACCCGGTCGCCGCTCCAGGCTCATCTACCGGCCCCGCCATGACGACGGCCGTCGCGATGGGCGCAAGAGCTTCTCCTGGCGCGACTACCGGGACCTGTTGATCGCAGCACACCAGCAGCTCGGTGGCCCGATCGTTCTCGTCTGGGACAACCTCAACGTCCACAAGGCCGCCGACCTGCAAAAGTTCGCCGAGGCCCGGGACTGGCTGACCATCTACTATCTGCCGCCCTACGCACCCGACCTCAACCCAGTCGAGGGGATCTGGTCCCTCCTGCGGCGCGGCTGGCTCTCCAGCGTCGCCTTCAGTACCCTTGAACGCCTCGTCCAGCGCATCCGGCGCGGCCTACGGCACATCCAGTACCGCAGCGAACTCATAGACGGCTGCCTCGCCGAGACCGGCCTGGCAATCAGACCCACCTGAGCAACCCGGCCACATCACGAGTTCAACCTCAGTAATGCAGGGCGGCCGCGAGTGCCTCGGCCAGGGTCACGGGCGGGCGGCCGATCAGGCGGCGCAAGTCGCCAGAGTCGGTGTACATCTCGCCGCAGTTCATACCGCGGTCAGCGTCAGCGAGGACCTCCGCCAGCTCGGCGGGTAGGCCTGCGGCGTCCAGTACCTGGGCGAAGTCGGCCACCGGGAGGTCAGCGTAGGTAACCTGCTTTCCGGCCGCAGCGGAGATCGCGGCGGCGAGCTCAGTCAGGGTGAAGGATTCGTCGCCGCCGAGCTCGTACACGGCGCCGGTGTGGCCTTCAGCGGTGAGGACGACCGCTGCGGCCTCGGCGTAGTCGGCGCGGGACGCGGCGCTGATCCGCCCCTCGCCTGCGGCGCCGACGACCGCGCCGTTCTGCAGGATCTGCGGCAGTTGGCTGGTGTAGTTCTCCAAGTACCAGCCGTTGCGCAGCAGCACGCTGGGGATTCCGCGGTCCCGCAGATACGCCTCGGTCTCGCTGTGCGTGGCACCGATGACGGTGGTGGCCGTGTCTGCGTGCGTCGTGCTCGTGTACGCCACTAGCGACACGCCTGCGGATGCCGCGGCGTCGATCACGCGGCGGTGGTTGGCGACCCGCTCGCCCACGGGGACGGAGGCCGAGATCAGCAGCAGCCTGTCCGCCCCCGCGAATGCCTCGGCCAGGCCGTCCGTGTCCGCGAAGTCGGCGCGGCGTACCGTGATGCCTCGGTCGGCCAAATCCTTGATCCCGGCGATGTCCCGGCCGGTCGCGATGATGTCCGCGGCCGGGATCCCGCGCCGCAGCAGTGCCTCGACGGTGAGCCTGCCCAGCTGGCCGGTGGCTCCAGTGACGACGATCGGCATGATGGTCATTCCTTCCTTCCGCGCGTGCCTCGCACGCCTGCCGCGGTCCGTCCGCCGCGGGGTGGAACACAGAATGACCTGGACACTCTTTGTTGGGGAGTAGCCACTTCTTGGTAGGGTACTTACCGCAGCGAAAGCATTGAGGTGAGCCGTATGGCTGCTGTCGAGAATGTGACCGGGCCCATGCCGTCATTCGATCCGTACGAGCGCGGCTGCCCGTCGCGGGACCTGCTCGACCAGATCGGCAGCAAGTGGGCGGTCCTCGTGCTGGGCGAACTCGGCCGGAACGGGACCTCCCGGTTCGGTCATCTCCGGCAGGCGCTGGCGGGCGTGAGCGAGAAGATGCTCACCCAGACGCTGCGCACCCTCGAACGCGACGGGCTGGTCAGCCGGACCGTCTACCCAGAGGTGCCGCCGCACGTGGAGTATGAGCTGACCGCGCTCGGCCAGACGCTACGGGAACCGCTGAAGGCGCTCACGGAGTGGTCCGTGCTGCACATCGAAGAAGTCATCACCGCCCGCGAAGAGTACGACGACCGCACTGAGCGCACCAGGTAATCAGCGGCGGCCAGCGGTCTGGTCATAGACGGCCGCCTCGCCGAGACCGGCCCGACAATCAGACCCACCTAAGCCACCCGGCGACATCACGAGTTCAACCTCAGTAGGCATTGGGGACCCCTCGCAGGTGAAACGGTACGGCGAGCGGCCGAAGATGGTCTATGAGCATGCGTGGATGATCCGGGATGTCTACGGCTACCACGACTTCGACGACCGGGAGTCGTGGGAGGGCCGGGTGCTGTCGAAGCGGTTCTTGACGTTCTTGCACGGCCGCGCGTGGACGCACGCGGAAGGGCCGACGGCGTTGTTCGATCAGTCGGTGGCGTGGCTGCGCCGGCATCGGGTGCTGCTGCCGGGGGTGACGGTGCTGGAGCGACTGGTCGGCTTGGTGCGGGAGCGGGCTGATGAGCGCCTGTATGCGACGGTGACGCGTCAGGTGGAGCGCGCCGATGCGGGGTTGCCGCAGGCGTTGTCGGGGCTGCTGGTGGTTCCTGAAGGGGCGCGGATCTCGGAGCTGGAGCGGCTGCGGCAGGCGCCCAAGCGGCAGTCGGGCACGGAGATGGCCAAGGCGCTCAAGCGGGTGGACGACATCGCGGCGTTCCGGCTGGTGCGGGTACGGGTGGACAAGGTGCCGGTGCGGCGGATGAAGACGCTCGCCAAGTACGGGGCGGGCACCAAGGCGCCGCTGCTGGCCCGGCTGAACGAGTCGCGCAAGACGGCCACGATGCTGGCGGTGGCCCGGTCGTTGGAGGCCGAGGCGATCGACGACGCCCTCGACCTGTTCGCGCTGCTGATGGCGACCCGGTTGATCTCGCCGGCGCGGCGTAAGTCGACGGGTGAGCGGCTGGCGATGTTGCCGAAGCTGGAGAAGGCCTCCAAGCTGCTGTCGCGGGCGGGCCGGGTGCTGGTGGAGCAGCTGGACTTGGTGGCTGAGGTGAACGCTGATCTGGATGTGGCGGCGTTGTGGACGGCGGTCGCCGCGCAGGCTGGCGCGAGCAAGGAGCAGGTGCTGGCCGCGCTGGAGTCGGTGGAGGAACTCGTCCCGGAAGACGACGGGTCGGCGGAGGCGGCGCTGCGCGCCGCGCTGGTGGACAAGTACAACACCGTCCGCCCGTTTCTGAAGCTGCTGGGCGAGTCGAAGGCGCTGGGGGCCGCGGCGGGCGGCCGCAGGGTGCTGGCCGCGGTGCGCGCCTTGCCGGAGCTGGCGCGCCGGCACGTCTCCCGCAAGCCCCTGACGGTGAAGGAGATCGACGCCTCGCTGGTGAGCGCGGCGTGGAAGCGGCCGGTCTTCGCCAACCCCGACCTGCCGGCGGGGTCGGTGGATCGTGACGCTTATGTGGTGTGTGTCCTGGAGGGGCTGTTTCGCGCTTTGCAGGTGCGGGACGTGTTCGCCGCGCCGTGCTGCGCTGGACCGACCCGCGCGCCCATCTGCTGGACGGGGCGGCGTGGGAGGCGATCAGCGAGGACGTGCTGGCCTCACTGTCGCTGACCGACCCAGTCGATGCGCATTTGGACGCCAAGCTGCTGGCGCTGGATGCAGCGTGGAAGCAGATGGCTGGCCGCCTGGCCGAGGCTGGTGACGACGCCCTGGTGCGGGTGGCCACCCCGGCTGACGGGCACGCCCGGTTGTCGGTGGAAAAGCTCGGCGCGCTCGGCGAGAGCGCGTCGCTGAAGTGGCTGCGCGCGGCCTGCCAGGCGATGCTGCCCCGCATCGACCTGCCCGAGCTGCTGCTGGAGGTGCATTCCTGGGCCGGGTTTCTGGATGCCTACGTGCACCTGGCCGCCATCTCCACCCGCATGCACGACCTGCCCCGATCGCTGGTGGCGCTGCTGATCAGTGAAGCCTGCAACGTCGGCCTCACCCCGGTGATCAAGGACGGGGACGAGGCGCTGACCCGCGGCCGGCTCTCGCATGTCGACCAGAATTACGTGCCTGCCGAGACCCACGCCGCGGCCAACGCGATCCTGATCCGGGCCCAGCGCGGTGTGCCGATCGTGAAGCTGTGGGGCGGCGGGCTGCTGGCCTCGGTCGACGGGCTGCGCTTCGTCGTCCCGGTCCAGACGATCAACGCCGCTCCCTCGCCGAAGTACTTCGGCTACAAACGCGGTCTGACACTCCTCAATGCGGTCAATGATCAAGTGATGGGGATCGGGCAGATGGTCGTGCCGGGCACGCCACGTGATTCGCTGTACATCCTGGACACCCTGATCAACATCGACGCCGGCCCGCAGCCCGAAGTCGTCACCACCGACCAGGCCTCCGACTCGGACATGGTGTTCGGGATCTTCTCCATGCTCGGCTACCGGTTCGCGCCGCGCTTCGCCGACCTGGGCGACCAAAGGTTCTGGCGCGCCGACCTGCCCGACGGCACGACGCCGGCGTATGGGCCGCTGGAGGCGATCGCCCGCAACAAGATCAACCGGCAGAAGATCGTTACGCAGTGGGCGGACATGACCCGGGTGGCCGGGTCGCTGGTGACCAACCAGGTCCGCGCCTACGACCTGCTGCGCATGTTCGCCCGGGGTGGGCGCCCGACCCCGCTGGGGCAGGCATTCGCCGAGTACGGCCGCATCGACAAGACCCTGCACCTGCTGTCCATTCTGGACCCGATCGACGACACCTACCGCCGCAAGCTCAACAAACAGCTCACCGTCCAGGAGTCCCGGCACCGACTGGCCCGCAAGATCTGCCACGGTGGCATCCGCAAGGCCTATCGGGAGGGCCAGGAGGATCAGCTTGCCGCGTTGGGTCTCGTCGTCAATGCGGTCGCGCTGTGGAACTCCAGGTACCTGTCGGCCGCCGTCGACCTGTCGCGCGTTCAGGGCGTCCCGGTCAAGGATGAGGACGCTGCCCGGCTCAGCCCGCTCGGCCACGCCCACGTTAACGTTTTGGGCCGCTACGCCATCGCCTCCTCCGCCCCGGTCGACGGCCTGCGCCAGCTCGGCGAGGTCCCCGACATGCCCGGCGGCGGGGACGCGGTGCAGGAGGAGGACGTGTAGCGCCCTGGCTTCGGCGCAGGCGGCTCTCGCCTGCCTCATCTGTTAACACGCTCAGCGCCTGGCCGCTGTGCAGGGCCAGATCCGCGCGACCGGCGGTTCCGGTTGACGTGAGAGCTTTCGGGCCGTCGCCACGCGCTACGGCAAGCGGGCCTGTCTCTTCCTCGGCGCGGTCATCCCGGCTGCCCTGGCCATCTGGTTCCGAACCTGATCCGGGAAGCAGCTCTTAAGGGGGCTATGGTGCTGCCGGGGCGGACACTCTGAGCTCGGCCGGTGCCGACCGCCGGTCTCGCCGGGCAAGGGTGAGGCGCAGGAGGATCAGGGCGGCGCCGGCGAGGGCGGCGACGCACAGAGCGGCCGACACGTCCGGCAGCCACGTCCGCATCTGCCCTATGCCCACCTGGGCGGCCATCGCTGCCACGACAGCGCACGGCAGCAGGCCCGCTGCCATCCACGCGCTCGTCGTGGTGACGCGACGTAGCCGGGAGACCGGCTTGGCGGCGGGGCGGCGCAGGAGAAGCGCCGAGCGGCCGGCCGCGAGGATGAGTGCGACGGCCAGCGCCGTGCTGGTCGCCAGGGCCAGGTGGTAGACCGTGGCGGAGGGGGCGTCGCCGGGTCGCTGGCCCGCGAGCAGGCGGGCGGCGCCGAAGCCGACGTGCATGATCGCCGCGTCCTGGGCGATCCCGTAGAGGTTCTGCTGCAGGACGAGAGCGAGGTTGCGCTCGGGCAGGAGGAACAACATGCCCGAGTAGCCGGGAGTGGCTCCGCTGTGCCAGACGGTGCCGTCCAGCGCACTGCCCAGGCCGCCGACGCGCCAGCCCAGGCCATAGCCGGTCTCGCTGCCGGTGGGCTGGGTGGTACCGCTTTGGCGCATGGCCCGTATCGACGCGGGCGACAGGACGCCGTGTGCGTCCCGGAGTTGCAGGGCCGCGAAGGCGGCCAGGTCGCCGAGATCACCGCCTAGGTATCCGTACGCCGCGCCGTCGTCGTCCACGCCGCTCGCGATCGCCGAGGGGATCCCCCAGAGCAATTGGTGCCCGGGGGCGAGGCCACGCTCACGGCCCTGGCCTGCACCGGTGATCGTGCCGTCCATGCCCGCAGGGGTGAGCACCGCCTCGCGGAGGTAGTCGGCGTAGCGGCGTCCCGTGGCCGCTTCGATCACGGCCGTCAGGACCAGGTAGTTGGCGCTGGTGTAGGCGTAGGCCGTGCCGGGCGGGCCGAGTGGCGCGACCTCGTTCAGCAGGCGGAGGCGTTCGGCGGCACCCGTGCAGGCCGCGTCGAGGCAGTCGGTCACCTTGGCCGTGGCCGATGAGGGAATCCCCGAGGTGTGGTCGAGCAGGTGGCGGATTGTCACCGCGGAGGCGTGCCTGGAGCCGCCGAGCCGGAACTGCGGCAGGTACGTGGTGACCGGGTCGTTCAAGGCGATCCGGCCCGACTCGACGAGGGTCAGTGCGGCGGTTGCGGCGACCGGCTTGGCGATCGAGCCCCACAGGAACGGGGTGCTTGCCGTCACGGGGTCGCCCCGGCCATCGACGCCCCAGGACTGCTGGTGGATCGGCCCGTCAGGACCAACCACGGCGTAGGAGAGGCCGGGGACGTTCGTGGCCTGCATGCGCTCCCGGACGAAGGCGTCGATATCGCTGTACAGGCGGGGTTGCGCAGAGGCGGACGGAGGGTGGCCGAGCAGGCAGAGCGGCAGAGTCGCCAGCACGGCAGCCAGCAGGGCCGCGATTCGCCGTAGGCAAGTGGGCACAGGAATCCTCACGAGGGACCAGCAATAACAATATGGCGATACGGTTTTTACCGTATGGTGATACGGTTATCAAGTGGCAAGGTCAGCTGATCACGACGAACGCCGACGCCAGATAGCCGTGGCCGTCTGCGAGCTCATCTCCGGGCACGGCCTCAACGCCGTCACCGTCGCCCGCACCGCCGCTACCGCCGGCATGTCCGTCGGCCTCGTGCAGCACTACTTCCGTACCAAAGACGACATGCTGCTCCACGCCTTCTCCTATGTCAGCACGCAGGTCAGAGGCAGGATCGACGAGCATGTCCGAACCGGGGCCGAGCACCGTCGCCCCATATCGCAGGTGCTGGCAGAAGCGCTGGCCGAACTCATCCCTCTCGATGAGCGGCGCCGGGCCGAGTTCCGGGTGATCAGGACGTTCGCAGGCCGCGCTCTGGAGGTGGCCGAACTGGCCGAGGTGGACACCGAGTCGGCGCGCGCGCTGCGTGCCGACCTCGCTCGCGCCGTCCACAACGGCAAAGAGTGCGGGGAAGTCGCGGCGGACCTGGATCCATGGCCCGCCGCCATACGGCTCGCGGCGGTGACCGAGGGCCTCGCGACGCAGCTCTACCGCGAGCCGGAGGGAGTCAACGCCATGCCGGCCGCCACGCTGGTGGCCACCATCGCCGAGGCCGAACTCGCGGCCATTTTCTCCGGCGAATGCCAGCAGTACAGGTGATCCTTCCCCCAGCGGGCGACGGTCTCACCAAGTGGAGCGGGGTGCCATCGTACTGGATCATGCACATCAGGTCACACGCGGGGACGCATCAGGCTAGTGGTGACACAACTGACGGTCATCGTTGACGCCCGGGTCTCCGGCTACTGCGGAGACCCGGGCGTCAACGATCAGCGTCGGTCGCACACGCTGGGTTCGGTCATGGTGTCAGTCCAGCCAGCCGAGTCCGTGCGCGCGGACTCCGGCCTGGAAGTGGCTGCTCGATCTCGTCCTGCAGTTGCTGCGTACGGGTGACATGGTGAAGGTCACCCGCCTGGATCGGCTGTCCCGCTCTGTGCTGCACATGGTGGCACTCGGCGCGGAGCTTCAGCGCCGATGCTCCTCATGCCCGCAACGACGCCCGCCTCGGACGCCGGGAGTCCTGGACAGAACTGGTTGCGGGATAACCTTGGCGCCCTCAATGGGTCAACGCATCACCTGGAGTTGCCCCGGTTTGATGGACACATCAGGGCTTGCGACTACGCGGCAGCATAGTCGCCTTCTTGGGTGTTCTTGAGCGTCTGCCGGTGCTCGTACTCGGCAGGGCTGAGCTGGCCGTTGGCGGAGTGACGGCGGCGCCGGTTGTAGAACCCCTCGATGTAGCCGAACACCGCCCGTTCGGCCTCTGACCTGGTCCGGAAGGTGCGCCAGTCAATCAGCTCGCACTCCAGGGACGCAAAGAAGCTCTCGGTGATCGCGTTGTCGAAGCATGTCCCGGTCCGGCCCGTCGACGGGCGGACGCCGGCCTGTTCGCAGCGCCGGCCGAAGGCGATCGAGGTGTATTGGCTGCCCTTGTCACTGTGATGGATCACCCCGACGCTGGGACGGCGCTGATGGATGGCCATCGCCAGCACGTCGGTCACCAGCTCGGTGCGCATGTGGTCGGCCATCGCCCAGCCGACGATGCGGCGGGAGAAGACGTCCAGGACGACCGCGAGGTAGAGGAAGCCTTGCCAGGTCGGCACGTAGGTGATGTCGGCGGTCCAGATCCGGTTCGGCTCGACCGCGCTGAACTTCCGCTTGACCAGGTCGGACGCGGCGACCGCCTGCCGGTCTGCGATCGTCGTCCGGCAGCCCTTACGCCTGCTCACCCCGGCCAGCCCGGCTCGGCGCATGAGCCGGGCCACGCGTTTGCGGCCGACGCGAATGCCGTCGATCTCGCGCAGGTCGGCGTGGATGCGCGGCGCCCCATAGATCTCCTCGGAGGCCTGGTGATGTTCGCGGATCCTGGCGGTCAGCTCGGCGTCGCGGCGCGCTCGAGTCGACGGGCCGCGCCCCTGGCGAGCCGCCCAGGCGTAGTAGCCCTGGCGCGACACACCCAGCACCCGGGCCAGCAGGGAGACCTCGTGGTGGTCCTTCTCCGCATGGATCAGCCGGAACTTCATCTCGGCAGATCCGTCTCCCGCGCGAAGAAAGCCGCGGCCTTGCGCAAGATCTCCTTCTCCTCGCGGAGAATCTTGTTCTCACGACGCAGCCGGGCCAGCTCGTCCCTCTCGGCGCTGGTCAGCCCGTCTTGGCGACGGCCGTCATCCAGGTCGGCCTGGCGCACCCAGACACGGATCGACTGCGCGGAGGGCTGGAACTCCTTGGCCAGTTCCTCCGGCGACCGTCCCGCGCGCACCAGCTCCACCATCTGCCGGCGAAACTCCGGCGGATAGTTGTTCGGCACAGTGAACTCCTTCTTCCGGGAACCAGGGTTCCTCAGAGATCAGGTGTCCACCAAACCGGGCCAACTCCACTCGGCCCGTATGAGCTCTGCCACCCGCACAGCATGACGGCCGCGCGCCGCGCGCGACAGAGTCTGGGCGGCGCATCACATCACAACAGGGCGAACGTTGCCTGCTGCGGCATTAGTGTCCTGCGCCGCAAATCACGCAGGTAATTCCTACTCTGATGGCGAGCCTGGCGGTTTGCGCCTGGCTCCCACCAGTCCTCACCCTGGCTCGTCTTTTACCTGGTCTGCCAGCGGTACGCCGTCGACGACGTTCCCACTCGGCCGGAGGAGCGTTGCCGTGACCAGGCTGCCGAAGGCGACGATGCTCACGGCGGTTCGGAACAGATGCCAGGCGTTCCATCTGTCCCGGATCTGGGTCCAGTCTGGCGGGATGCCGTGTGCCGGCCACTCGCTGATCATCTGGCCATTGAGGGGAACGTTGACGACAAGTGTCGTAGCAACGGCGACGAGCAGGAGCAGAAAGGCGATCGCGATGATGGGCTGTCGCTGTGTTATGAGCAATGCTGCGGTGGCGACGACGGCCACCAGCATGATGGCCATCATCGGGAACGCGAATGTCAGGTGGGTTGGCCGGGCCACCGCGGCGTAAACGTTGGCAGGCTGGCCGGCCATGGCCTGGGCGGTGAGCACGCCACCGGCCAGGATGCCCATGAGCAGTCCGGTCGCGGCCAGGGCGGCAAACTGTACGGCGCGGGTCAACGTGTTCCTCCGGAGAGGCGCTGCCGGCTGCAGGGGGCCTTGCGTTGCTGGCGGTGAACAGTCTGCCGGCGGCCGCGTGGCGTTCTCCCCCATGGTTTGTAAATCGATAGGACGGTCGCCGCGGCCAGCAGCGCGAAGGCGGCGAGGTTCCCCACGATGAGCAGTCCGCGGACGGGGTGAGCGTCCGCGGCGTGGGCGAGGGCCTGGCCGGTCCACGTGTGCAGGAAGAAGAAGCCATTGGCCATGGCCAGCAGGACCAGACCGAGCTTGGCAAGGATCCAGTAGTACTTCAGCACACCCCAGTTGCTGGACAGCCCGCTGACGATGCCGCTGGTCAAGGTGAGCAGCGCGACCGGGATGACGATCCCGTCGTCGAGCACGGCCATCATCTGGTAGCCGCCCCGGGTGATGGCCGGATCCTGGGTGTGCCGCAGCACGATTCCCAGGATGATCATGACGGCGGCGATGCCGAGCCAGCCGACAGAGACGGCGACGTGGACGACCAGCACGGCTTTGCGTAGTCGGGGCTGCCGCAGGAAGCGTCGGCGGAGATTGTCATGGGACATGGACGCCAGCATGCGGCCGCCCGGCCGTCGCTGTCGTCAGCCAGGCAACGGCTTGGCGCCCTACGGCATCCGCCGTAGCCGGGTACGTCCATGCGCTGATGACGATCGCATCGTCTGCTTCATAGGCTGGCCGGTATGAGAGTTTCCCGGGCCCAGGTGTGGGACTGCGTGGCGGCGGCGGTCGCAGTGCCGCTGTTCGTCTTCGGGACCGAGGTGGCCTCCCAGACCCGGGTTCCGCCCTTCCGCGCACTCGATGTGCTGGCCTACGTCCTGCTGGTCGTCGCCGGGCTGGCTCTCGCCACCCGCTCGCACTCCCCGTCCGGCCTCCTCGGCGTCACGCTTGCCTGCTGTGCGGCGATGCTGGCCCGCCACTATGCGTACGGGCCGATCTTCCTGGGGTTGTACATCGCCCTGGCCTCTGTCGTAATCCGGTACGGCCTGCGTCACGGCCTGGCAGCAGTCGGCGTCTCCGGAACCGTACTCCTGGCGGCCGACATGATCGGCTGGGGCCAGATGTGGGTCGCCGACGATGTCGGCGCCTGGATCATCTGGTATGCCTCGTCGCTGCTGCCCTTCGTCGCGGGCGCGATGCTCCGCCTGGAACGCGACCGGCGAGCGAGTGCGGCCAGAGCCGACGAGGAGCGGCGGCTGCGGCGCGTCCAGGACGAGCGGCTGGCCGTCGCCCGCGAGGTCCACGACGTAGTGGGGCATAGCTTGAGCGTGATCAGCATGCGCGCCGGCGTCGCCCTCCATGTCGCTCACCGCCGCCCCGAACAGGCGCTCGAAGCGCTGGAGGCGATCCGCGCGACCAGCAAGGAGGCCTTGGACGAACTCCGGACGGCGCTCGACATCCTCAAGGACCGCCAGTCCCGCCCTGGCCCGGAGCGCATTGAGGGCCTCGTAGAGTCGATCAGGACCGCGGGCCAGTTGGTCAGCCTGACCGTCCACGGCAATCCGACCGAGCTGTCCACCGCGATGGGACACATCGTTTACCGGACCGTACAGGAGGCTCTCACCAACGTGGTACGGCACGCGAACGCGGCCACGGCCACCGTGATGATCGACTATGGCCCCACCGAGGTGATCGTGGAGGTGACCGACGACGGCACCGGGCAAGCCGGGGCGGCCCCTGGCAACGGGATCGCCGGCATGCGCGAACGGGTAACGGCACTCCACGGCACGCTGGCAGCAGGCCCGCGAGCTGAGGGCGGGTTCGCCGTACACGCTCGGCTGCCACGGACCGGGACACCCGCTCCACGCACACAGCCACCAGCGGCCGCCTTGCCGGGAAGGCACGGAGACCGAGAGCCGAAGGGCACGGAGCATTGATCCGCGTACTGATCGCCGATGATCAGGCGCTGATCCGGATCGGCCTGCGTGTGCTGATCGAGACCGAGGATGATGTAGAGGTGGTAGGGGAGGCCACCGACGGGAAGGAGACTCTCGAACTTGCCCGGCGGCTCCGTCCCGACGTGGTACTCATGGATATTCAGATGCCCGGCATCGATGGCTTGGCGGCGCTCCGGGACATTGTCGCCGACCCTGTGCTGACCACGACGCGTGTGGTCATGCTCACCACGTTCCAGATCGACGAGTACATCTTCACCGCGCTGCGCGACGGAGCCAGCGGCTTCCTGGTCAAGGACGCCGAGCCGGACGAAGTCTTGCGGGCGATTCGCGTGGTGGCCGAGGGCGGCTCCCTGTTGTCGCCCTCGGTGACGCGGCGGGTGATCGGCGAGTTCGCCCACCGCCGCGTCCCGGTGGTCCCTCACCGGCGACTGAGTGAGCTTACCGAGCGGGAACGCGAGATTGTCGGGCTGGTCAGCGAGGGCCTGTCCAACGATGAGATCGCGGCCCACTTGGTGGTCAGTCCCGCCACCGTCCGAACCCACGTGGGCCGGGCCATGGTGAAACTCGGCGCCCGCGACCGCGCGCAACTCGTCGTCATCGCCTACCAGTCCGGCCTCGTACGGTGAGGGCTTAATCGGCCGCAAGCAAACCAAAGCTCGGGTAAGGAGGACGGGCAAAGCGACGACAATTGAGCGTCCGCCGCGCACCATAACGATATGACAAGGAAGCGCCCATTCCCTGTCACATACAAGACCCTTCCTTCATTCCGGCCAGCGGTGCCGCTGGACGCCTCTGGGTGTATTGACCCGCAGGGTTGTTGACGCGGGTGATCGGGGGCTGGCCTCCGAGCGCGGTGTGGCAGCGATGGTAGTTGTAGGCGTGCAGGAAGTCGCGTAGCGCTTGGGTGCGTTCGTCGTTGCTGGCGTGGGGGCGCACGTAGGCCCACTCGTCGAGCAGGGTGCGGTTGAAGCGTTCGATTTTGCCGTTGGTCTGTGGCCGGTAGGGGCGGGTGCGTTTGCCGCTCGCGCCGAGGTCGGCCAGGGCTTGGTGCCAGAGGGTGGCTTTGCGGTAGCTCCAGGCGTTGTCGGTCAGCACGGCTTCGATGCGGGCGATGGCCCACGGTGGTTTCGTGAACGCCTCCTTGTGGGCTTGCCCAGGTGCGCGCCGACGGCGAGCGGATCGCGAAGGGACTGCGCGTGGAGCTCGCCGGTGAACACCGATCACTGCGGGAGGCCCAGGACGAGCGCGATCGTCCCGCGCCGCCGCCACGGTGGCGCGCCACGCTCGAGGCCCGGGACAAGGCTCTGCAGCAGGCCCAGGACGCGGCCGCGGCGATGAGCGCCGCGCCGGCCACCGCCCAGGAGACCGCCCGCCAGGTGCTCGCCGAACACACCGAGGCGCCGGCCGGTCCGGCCAGGAGGAAAAACCTGACGGGACTGCATAGCAAGGGGTGCCACCGGAATACGACGGCGTCCTCGACGGTCTCGGCCAAGACCGCCCTGCCGGTGACAGGCGAGTACACAGGCTCTAAGCGGGCCAGGGTCGAGAGTCTGGGCGTGCGGATCGTTGCTCCGGAGGGGTTCGCCGAGGTGGTCGCCACCTTCGCGCGTCATCGTCTCCCGGGGTGTCAGGCATGGCTGGTGTCACCAGATACACGCTTGACCCGCGAAAGGCCGGCCCACATCGTGATGAGATGGGCAGGCCTTTCGCATGTGTGGCTATCGCACGCCCACGGTATCCCGGTCTGTTGTTCGGAGGGCTCGCCCCAGCGCCTGGTAGGTCCGTCCCGCACCGGACCAGCGGGCCGGGTTCAGGGCGTTGCGGCCGTCGATCACAACTGGGACGGTGGCCAGACCGGTCAGCGTGGTCGGATTGATGGTGCGGTAGATCGGCCACGCCGTCAGGTGCAGCAGCACCTCCGCCCGCTCCACGGCCTCGGCGGGCTCGGCCACGTAGCGCAACTGCGGGTACAGGGCCTGAGCGATGCCTATCGCCGCGGGGTCGTGGGCGGTGACCACGCCTCCTTCAGCCTGGACGGCTATGGCCACGGCCATGGCGGGAGAGTCGCGCAGGTCGTCGACGCCGGGCTTGAACGACAGCCCCCAGATGCCGATGCGGCGGCCGGCCAGGGCGCCTCCACAGACGGTGCGGGCCAGGTCCACGACGCGGCGCTGGCGGCGCCGGTTGACCGCGTCGACCTGGGCCAGCACCTCCAGATCGGCACCGACGCCGTGGTCTCGGCCTTGAGCGATGAGGCTGCGCAGGTCTTTGGGCAGGCAGCTGCCGCCCCAGCCGAGCCCGGCGTCGAGGAAGTCCGGGCCGATGCGGGGGTCGAGCGCCATCGTGCGCGCGAGCGCGGTGACGTCGCCGCTGGAGACCTCGCACAGCGCGCTCATCGCGTTGATGAAGGAGATCTTCGTCGCGAGGAAGGCGTTGGCTGCGGTCTTGCACATCTCGGCCGTGACGAGGTCGGTGACGACCATCGGAGTACCGGCGGCCAGTTGCGGTGCCCACGCCTGGCGCAGCGTTGCCTCGGCGTGCTCGTCGCCCGCAGCCAGGCCGAGCATGATCCGTGAGGGGCGGGCGACGTCGGCCAGCGAGGTGGACTCACGCAGGAAGTCCGGGGAGTAGGCCATCGTCACGCTCACGTGGGCGGGGGCCACCGATCGAGCGAGCCGGGCCAGGCGCGCCGTGGTGCCGGCGGGCACCGAGGATTTCACCACGATCAGTGCGTCGCGACGCAGGCGGGTCGCCAGCTCGATGACCGCGCCTTCGAGGTCGGTGAGGTCCGCGGCGAGGGCTCCGTCCTGCTGGGGGGTGCCGATGCACAGGATGTGCAGGTCGGCGAACGTTATGGCGTCGTCGTAGGAGCCGGTGAAGCGAAGTTCCCCGGGCGAGCCGTGGCTGGCGATAGCCTCAGCCAAGCCGGGCTCGTCGAAGGGGGCGATTCCGGCCGTGATGGTGCCAACCGTCGCCGGGTCGGTATCGAGACCGAGGACCTGGTGTCCCATGCGAGCCATTCCGGCCGCATACGGGGCGCCGAGGCGTCCACAGCCGACGATGCTGATTTTCATGCTGGACCTCCGTAGGGAAGGACTGAACGACGTGCGAATGACGGTGATCGGGTGCGGCCATCTGGGTGCGACGCATGCGGCCTCGATGGCGGAGATCGGCCACGAGGTGATCGGCGTGGACATCGACCCCAGCAAGATCGCCACCTTGCGGTCGGGGCGGGCCTGGTTTCACGAACCGGAGCTGGACGAGATGCTCGCTCGGCATGTGGCCAGCGGCAGGCTCCGCTTCACAACCGACTTCGCCGAGGCCGGCGAGTTCGGCGAGATGCACTTCCTCGGGGTCGCCACGCCCGGCATGGCCGATCGTGACGACTACGACCTGTCGCAGGTGTGGGCGGCGGTATCAGCGCTCGCACCGCACCTGCACCGTCCATGTCTGATCGTCGGCAAGTCGACCGTGTCGGTCGGCACCACGGCGGCCGCGCGGGAGCTGGTGCACGACCTTGCCCCGGCCGGGAAGGCGGTCGAGGTCGCGTGGAACCCCGAGTTCCTGCGGGAGGGCCACGCGGTGGCCGACACGCTGCGCCCGGACCGAATCGTCGTCGGAGTGACCTCCGTCGAGGCCGAGGAGAAGATCCGTGAGGCGTACCGGCCGATCACCGACGCCGGAGTACCGCTGATCTTCACCGATCCGGCCACGTGCGAGCTGGTCAAAGGTGCCGCCAACGCGTTCCTGGCGACGAAGATCTCCTTCATCAACGCGATGGCGGACCTGCGCGAGGCGGCGGGCGCCGACGTCGCGCAGCTCGCCGACGCCGTCGGCCTGGACCCGCGTATCGGCCCGGCGTTCCTGCAGGCCGGGATCGGATACGGCGGAGGA
The DNA here is from genome assembly GCF_053588315.1 of Streptosporangium sp. NPDC003464. NCBI lineage: Bacteria > Bacillati > Actinomycetota > Actinomycetes > Streptosporangiales > Streptosporangiaceae > Streptosporangium > Streptosporangium sp. NPDC003464. The sequence continues at coordinate 22,282 of NZ_JBSFPS010000110.1, forward strand.
TGCCTGCCGAAGGACACCCAGGCGTTCGCGGCCCGCGCAGATCAGCTTGGCGCGGACTCCGCGGTGGGCCTGCTGACCGCCGTCGACCAGATCAACACCGGCCGCCGCCAGCGCGTCGTGGAGGCCACCCGCAAGGCATGCGGCGGAAACCTGGCCGGCAAGCGCGTGGCCCTGTGGGGGGCCGCGTTCAAGATCGGCACCGATGACGTCCGTGACTCCCCCGCCCTGGACGTCGCTGCCCGCCTGCACGCCCAGGGCGCGTCGGTCACCGTCTACGACCCGATGGCGATGGACAACGCCCGCGCCGTCCACCCCGAGTTTGGCTACGCCGGCGACGCGTTGGCCGCTGCGGCCGACGCCGACGCGCTGGTGGTTGTGACGGCCTGGCCGGAGTTCCACGCCATCGACCCGGCGGCGGTCGGCGCCGTCGCGGCCCAGCGGGTGGTGATCGATGCCCGCGGCGCGCTGGATGAGCCCCGCTGGCACGATGCCTGCTGGTCACTGCACCGGATCGGCCGCGGGTAGCGGCGCATGGTTCACGACGATCGGTGACCGATGATCACGGCGGCCTGCAGGGTCACCGTGAAGCGTTCGGAGGGCTGCACCGCCCGCAGCGCCTGGCGCAGCGCATCCTCATAGTCCTCCCGCTGTGCGCCGAGCACCGCCGGTGAGGAGAAGGCGTAGGTGTACTGCAGGCCGATCAGCTCGTCGATGGTGAGGTCGAGGCGGTAGTCGACGCGCAGCATCCGGATCCAGGAGAAAGCACTGCGGCGCATCACTGTCTCGTGGTCTTCGAAAAGGTACTGGAAGGGCACACCCGCCCCGGCGGCTCGGTGAGTGCCCAGGAACTGGTCGCGGATGTGGTCGAGGATCGGCTCCCACCACGCCTTCGGCGTGCCGAGCGCGTGGCTGACCACCACGGCGACGAACCCACCGGGCAGGATGATGTCGTCGAGGTCCTGCAAGACCTGGTTGCGGTCCATGTAATGGAAGGCGTCACCGATCACGGCGCCCCGCACTCGCGGCAGGTCCAGCAGAGTGGTCGAGTCGCCGCACCGCCAGTCGATGCCGTCGAGGTGGGCGCCGAGCTGGCGGCCGGCCGCCAGCATCTCCTCGTTGGGGTCGATGGCGATCATGGACAGGCCCTGCTCGGCCAAGCGGCGGGTGATGACTCCAGGACCGCACCCCAGGTCCAGGACCGGCGCGGTGGCGCCGCAGGCGCGGGCGGCCTGCGCGACGTGGTCAATGAGGAAGGCAGGGTGCTCGGGCCGAAACCGGACGTAGGCGTCGGCGGTAGTGTCGAAGATCGCGCCCGGGTCAGGGTAGGCCACGGGGGCGGGAAATACGGTCACGTCTACCTCCAGGGGACGTTGACGAGGAGTCTGCGCTTGACTGTGCGCTGTAACCAAATGCCGCCGCCAGTGGCGATTGACGCCCGCGACAGGGGCATCTACGGTCCCGGGCAAGGGCACGGTGTGCCCTTGCCCGGTGCGGCCAGCCGAGGAAGGGTGGTGCGACGACTCCTGTACGTCCTGGCGGGGAGATCTAGTGCTGAAACCTCACGAATCGCATGCTGGCGAGCTTCGCGCTCGCGCCGTGGCCGAGCACGGCGAGCAGGTGCCGTCGCCGGTCCTGCACGACATCGCCAGGAAGATCCACGCCTGCTGTGAGCACAGCCTTCTCAAGAGCACCCGGCTTGCCCGGGGATGGAGCGTCCCTGAAGCCGTCACCCGGCTCTTCGCGCTCGCCGAGACCGCCGGGCTACCTGAGCGAGGAGCCGACGAGCGGGCGTGGCGTCGCTGGGAGAACGGAAATCACCCCGATGCCGACTACCAAGACCGGCTGGCTCGGCTGTTCAAAACCGGGCCGGTTCAGCTTGGCTTCGCCACCGACTACACACCACGCTCCCTGGGAGGTGATCGTACGAACCGCCGTGAGGCTCTGCGGCTGGGGGCCGCCGCCCTCATCGCTCCCGGACTGCCGACGAACGCTGAACACGAGGCGCGCGAGTTGACCCGCCGCAGCTAGGAGACCGATCTGGGGCCGAGCACTCTGACCCACCTGCACCAGGTCATCGATGACTACGGGCGCCACTATGCGCGCTACAGCGCAGAGGAGCTGTGGCAGACCGCCCTCGGTGACCGCCACCGCATCGCCGAACTGCTCCGGCTCCGTATGACGCTCAAGCAGCGCCGAGAACTGTATGTCGCGGCAGCGTGGCTGTCGCTGGTGCTGGCCTGGGCCGCTCATGACCGCGGGCAGGTACGGGCCGCACTCGCCTACGCGGCCGATGCCCGCCACCACGCCGACGAAGCCGACCACCCCGAGGCGGCGGCATGGGCATGGGACGTTGAGGCCACGACCTGGTTGTACGACGAGCAACCCGACCAGGCGCTGCACGCCGCCCAGCAGGGCAGCGCGCTCGCACCGGCCGGAAGCGCCGCGCAGACGCGCCTGACTGGGCAATTGGCTCGGGCCCACGCCCGGCTCGGACATACGGCTCCGGCTTCAGAGGCGCTCGAACTGCTGCGCGGCCAGGCCGAGCGACATGCGCCGCATGCACCGGGCCTGTGGAGCGCCGATGCGGTACGGGTCTGGTCAGTGGCCGCGACCTCCAGCCTGTGGCTGGGGAAGAACGAGCAGGCCCGCGTGTTCGCATCGCAGGCGATGGAGATCTACACGCAAGACCTGCGGATTTCCCCGACCCGGCAGGCGATCACCGCGCTGGATCTGGGCATGGCCTGCGCCCGGTTGGGCGATGTGGAGGAGGCTGTCGCTCACGGTCTGGAGGCGATCTCCACTCCGCGATACGCCTCAGCGATCGTGGCCCGTAGTTCCAGTCTCGGGGGCACGCTGGCACGCTGCTATCCGAATACGAGGGTCGTCACGCAGTTTCGCCAGGAGGTGGCTGCGCTCAAGGGGACGACTTCTCCGCACGTTTGACAAGTGCGGCCGAAACAGGAACATCGCCCGTCCCTGCCTGCTCCGCATCGGCCGCAGTGAAAACCTCGGCGCGGCGGACCGCCGCGTCCACGGGCAGCGCTTCGGGACCGAGCCGGCCCGGTACGGCCAAGCGGCATTTCATCGTCCACGTCCATACCGGCGATGTCGATCCTGCCCCAGCGCCACGATTGCCCGCAGCGAGGATCTTGCCGACACCGCGCCGCGGAACGCTCGTTCTTATAGGCCCGTGCAGCTCAACGCCCGCCGGTGGGCGTCCACACTGTCGGCGTGCCGGCCAAGCTGCTCCAGCAACTGAGCGACAACCGTCCAGCCGTGGGCGATGCGCCGGGTAGCGGGCTCTCCAAGCAACCGCTCCCGGGCCTGCTCGATCGCGAGCCTGGCCTCCCCCGGCCGGTCCAACGCAGCCATCACCTGCCCGGCCAGCAAATGATGACCTAGCTGCAGAAGCCGTGGCAGAACCTCGATCCGGGCCGAGACAGTGCTCAGTTGCTCTGCCGCTTCCTCCGGCCGGCCGCACAGTAACTCGGCGCGGGCCAACAGGTAAGTGAGCTCAGCCTGCTCGACCGGAGCGTCGAACCAGCGCAACTCCTCCTGCATGATCAGCAGTTGGGTACGGCACTGCTCCGCACGTGAGGGCTGCACAGCCAAAAGCACCTCGGCCTGAGTCAAGACAGCGCGTGCCCGCACCGGTACCTCAGCCCAGTCCGGGCACAGCTCCAGCGCCTGGTCGACCATGGCCACCGCCTCGTCGTCACGGCCGGCTTCGACCGCGACGACCGCCTGAGCCCAGCCGGCCGTCATCATCGCCTGGGGCGTCCCCACCCGAGCCGCGGCCCGGTGCAGCTCTCCGGACCACTGCCGGGCCCGCAACAGATCTCCTCGGCCGACATAGACCGTCAGCACCACGAATCGCTCGCTCCACAGCGGCGGCTCAGGCCCATCCATGATGCTCTCAGCCAGCTGTACGGCCTGACGAAAGTCGCCGTGCCGCATGTAGCAGCGGGCCAACGCCACCGCAGCGTTGACGTCGTCCTCGTCCAACTGCCCCCAGGCAGCCGGCGGCACCATCCGGACCAAGATAGCGATCGCGACGTCCAAGTCCCCGTCGGCCTCAGCCGCCAGCGCAGATCCGAGCTCAGCAGCCCGGCGCTGATCCGGCAGACCGGCCAGGACCGGGTCCTCCAGCATCCGGGCATAGCAACGTCGGGCCTCGGTGCTCTTGCCCTCCTCCAACATCAGCCGCGCGGCGGCCAGAGCGGATTCGATCTCCTTCACCTGCTCCGGTGAGATCCCGTGCGTGAGCTCCAGCAGCGAGCAGCCGAGCTTGGCGGCGATCAGCTCCAGCACCGGGAAGGAGGCTCGACGCTTGCCCGCCTCCAGCAGGGAGACGTAGCTGTCCGACAGCTCCGGTTGCGCCAGCTGCCCCTGGGTCAGCCCCCGCTGCTCCCGCCTCGCCTTGATGCGCAATCCGATCGCACGATCGTCAACGGTGCTCGTCACGGTGCCTCTCATGTCGCCGGGGCATCGAGGCGGAAACCCGGTGCCCGCCCGTCTGCGCCTTGGCCCACTGTTCCCTCGCCAGCCGGTGTACGGCGACGCCTGTGATCACGATCGCAAGCCATATTACGACCGCTTTGACTGATTGTTGTCACCTTAGAAAGAAAGGTACCGTGATGCGACGGTGCTGAAGCTTCTGCTTGTCCGCGCCCGGAGGTGTGCCGGTCGACGATGACGCACCGGCGACAGAACCGCCCCTCCCCCGCGGCCCGTCCGACGAGCCACCACGCAAGGGTTCGAAAGCCTCAGCTCGATTGCTGGTCGAGATCGTCCGTGGCGACCGGCGGAGCCGGCTGGCCAAGTGCGATGCCCAGCTTCTCCATCCGCGCCTTGATGCCATTGCGGCTGCGGCCGAAGGACTTCGCCAGCTGGGCGAGGGTGACGCCGGGGACGGCGGCCTCAGCGGCCAGGCGCGCCTCCTCCTTCGAGGTCCAGGGCTGGTGGGAGTTGGCGTGCTTCAGACGCCGCTCCTGCACCGTGGGAGCGACCCGCGCCACGGCCGGCGTCGCCGCGGCGGCCGCCAAAAACAGTCGGCCGATCTCGGCCAGGTCCGCAGCGGGAGCGGTGCCCTGCATCTGCGTGATCAGCTCGCCGTCGTCCTGGCATCCAGTGACCTCTACCTGTAATACGCCGGACTCGTCAGCCTCGGCTCGGAAGTCGTAGTGGTGGCCGCCGTCCGACAGGCTCAGGTGTAACGCGGACATGAGCATCTCCTTTACACGGTGGAGGAAAAGGCAGCTATCGCCCCCGTCGCCGCCGGGGCGGCTCTGGCGCACGGCGGGAGGAGACTGGGGATCCGGCCTGTCGCCAGCCGCCATCGGGGCTGGGATTTTGCGCTGGTGCGATGGCGGAGCGCAGCTGGGCCGCATAAGAGCGTCCATGAGTTCTGCTCAGGTCGGGGGCGGGTAGCCGTCCGAGGCGCTGGGCCGCGCTCTCGTAGGCGACCATGCCCGCCCGGGGGCCGATGGCCACGATGTGGATCACCGTTCGCCCGGTGTCGGGCGCAGTGATCTCTTGGTAGATGACGCGCCAGGAGGGGCCGCGCCGCCGTAGTTCATCGGGGGTGCCGAAATAGGACCGGCGGCAGTCCTGCAGATCGAGTCCGGAGCGGTCAGAGAGCGCACCGCCGCGCTCGACGCCACGTACCAGGTCGCGGATCAGCAGGATGGCTTTCTTACGATGCTCGTTGCTCGGCAATGCCTTGAGGTCGTCCATGACGCCGGGGCCGTAGGCGACCGGAGCCTGCCGATCTTGTCGATTCATGGCCGGCAGAGTAGCCAGGTCTCCGGTTATACGGCTAGCGCCGGGCGCCGGGACCGTCGTCCAGATCGTCCGGGTTGATGCCCGCGGCTGCGGCCAGGCCCTCGAGTGTGGTGTGGGTCGGCCCGCCGGCGGCCGCGGTGGCGGCCAGGCGCTGCCGGATCTGCGGAGCCGACAAGATGGCGTCGATCTCCTCGGCCAGGAGCTCGTACAAGGCGTAGGAGATGATGGCCGCCTCAGGCACCCGGCGACGACCGACGATCACGGGAGAGGCATGCAGTCCGTCCGCGCCCATGCGGGTGACGATGGGCACGAAGTCGGCGCGCGCCTCACTGACGGGACGCACTTCGAGCGGCTTCGACATGAACCCATCCTACCCAACTTGTACTAGAAGTTGTACTAGTAGAAGTACAACTTGAAGCGGAGTTTCACCCGAGACAACCCCCGACTGCCCCTTCCAAGGGTGCGGCCGGAATACGGCAGAAACGGGCCGCGCCCGCCTGCAGGCGCAGGTCGAAGGCAGGGCCGGAGGCAGGGGTTTCGGCGTTGGGGTGCCATGCGGCGCACGGGATGGGAATAGCGTAGGAACCGGCGTGAGGGTGTTGACCTGTGGTGATGCGATCCGAAGATCGGACAGAGTTCAGGTTCTGCACGGCCAGCACCCCGGCGCGGTGTCTTTCCGCCGTATTCCGGCTGTACCCGTTCCAGCGTCGGCCCGCCCCCCCCGGGGGCGGTCGAACCTCGCCGGCGACCATCCGGCTGGCCGGTCGTCGGACAACGTGTCGGCTATGTCAATCGGTCGTGCTGGCGTGCACGGCGATGATTCGCCAGCCGTGTGTCTCGTCGTATAGCCAAGTACGGGTGTAGCGCATCCTGGCCGCGAACGGCGTACCGGAGACGGTCCCTTCGACGGTGCCGAGAAACCACGTCACCCCGGTGTGCCCATCGGCGAGCACGGTCAACTCCTCCTCGGCCACTCTCGTCAGCACCTGCGTCCGAGTGCGGTGCAGCTCCAGGTCGTCCGCCTTGGTCGCAACGTTCGCACCGAAGGTAAAGATCAGCCGATCATCCAGCAGCCGATCCAGCGCCTCGACATCTCCAGCGAGCTGCGCGGCCTGGAGTCGGCGCTCGGCGTCCCGCAAGTCCTCCATCATGAGGTCCACCCTCCCAGCCGGCGCCGTATCCGCGCCAGGACGTTCACGCTCGGCTGATCTTTGCAGTCCGATCCAGGGACTCCGATCGTCGGTGAGTGGGGGTCGGGTTTAGCAGGCTTCCCGACAGGCCGTTGAAGTGGTGCGCGGCGGCCCGGAAAATCAGACCGTCGCGAGTTCGCGTCTTCGGTGATTCGCGACGGTCGAGGATTGAAGACACCTCTGAGAAGCTCGCGGTCGAGCCTTGACGCGGTGTTCTCTTCTCATTACGTGTCGTTGACAGTGGCTGTTGGTTCATTGGTGGCAGACGTTGCTGAACGGCATCGACGAGCCACTGACCCGGCAGCCCACCTTCCGATTGTCCCAGGGCCAACTGGCTGCGCTGCCCGGACGGGATCTCGACGCTTTCGACGTCACGACCGTCCACCAGGCATTCCTTCAGGACACATATCCAAGCGCCAAGCAGGTCGCCACAGCCTGCGGAACCACGAGCGAGCACATCCGCTACATCCTCGATGAGCACCCCGTCGATCGACCGATCCTGACCATCAGTCCCCGCAGGTGAGGAAACCGCCATGATCGTGAGACATGCGGGCCGCCACATCAGTGAGACAGTGCGGAAACCCGCAGGTCACGCAAGATCAAGATGTCACGAAGACTGAGCCTCTACAACTGACCACAAGATTGAGTAGGGGGCTGAGGAACATCGGAACCGAATCGTGCGGATGTACTCTGCGTGATCGCTCGCACGGTAAATCGAGATCGTTATCGCAGATGACCATGCGGAGTCAGCCATTCCCGAAGGTCCCCGTCCATGCTTTACGGGGAGTGTGAGGCCAGAAGCCGCAGTACTCGGCAGTCATCTGCGGTAGACCGTCA
>NZ_JBSFPS010000111.1:0-29784 GCF_053588315.1 Streptosporangium sp. NPDC003464
CGGGCTTCAGCCGTCGGGCGTTGAAATACCACCGCATCTCGCCGAGGTCGCCGGTGGGCACGCCCGGACCTGGTCATCCGGTCCCGTCGGGCCGTACTGCCCGGGGGCGAGGGCCCGGCTGCGGTGGCCGTACGGCAGGGCAGGATCGCCGGCCTGCACCCCTACGACGCCGTCCTGGACGCCGCCGCCCAGGTCGACCTCGGCGAGGTCGCGCTGCTGCCCGGGCTCGTGGACACCCACGTGCACGTCAACGAGCCCGGGCGGACGCACTGGGAGGGGTTCGCCTCGGCCACCCGGGCCGCCGCGGCGGGGGGCGTCACCACCATCGTGGACATGCCGCTCAACTCGCTGCCGCCGACCGTGAACGTGGCCGCGCTGGCCGCCAAGAAGCGGGCCGCGGCCGGCAAGTGCCTGGTCGACGTGGGCTTCTGGGGCGGTGCGATCCCGGGCAACCTCAGGGACCTCAGGGCCCTGCACGAGGCCGGGGCGCACGGTTTCAAATGCTTCCTGTCGCCGTCCGGGGTGGAGGAGTTCCCGCCGCTGGCGGCCGGGGAGCTGCGGGCGGCCATGGTGGAGATCGCCTCCTTCGACGGCCTGCTGATCGTCCACGCCGAGGACCCGGCGCTGCTCGGCGGCCCGGTGGGCCCCGGCTACCGGGAGTTCCTCGCCTCCCGGCCGGGGGAGTCCGAGCGCCGTGCCGTCGAGCGGGTCGTCGCGCTGGCCGCCGAGACCGGCGTGCGGGCGCACATCCTGCACGTGTCGTCCGCGCTGTGCCTGCAGCCCCTGGCCCGGGCACGGCGGGAGGGCGTCAGGATCACCGCCGAGACCTGCCCGCACTACCTGACGCTGACGGCCGAGGAGGTGCCCTGGGGGGCGACCGAGTTCAAGTGCTGCCCGCCGATCCGGTCGGAGGCCAACCGGGAGGAGCTCTGGCGGGGGCTCGCCGACGGGGTGCTGACCTGCGTCGTCTCCGACCACTCGCCGTCCACCCCGGATCTGAAGGTGCCCGACTTCGCCGCGGCCTGGGGCGGGATCTCCTCCCTCCAGCTCGGCCTGTCGGCCGTCTGGACCGAGGCGTCGCGGCGCGGGTACGGCCTGGGCCAGGTGGTCCGGTGGATGGCGGCCAACCCCGCGGAGCTGGCCGGGCTGGCCGGCAAGGGCGCCATCGCCGTGGGCGGGGACGCCGACCTGGTCGCCTTCGACGCCGACGCCGCCCACACCGTGGACGCGGCCGCCCTGCACCACCGCAACCCGGTCACGCCCTACCACGGCAGGACGCTGCGCGGCGTGGTCCGCGCCACCTGGCTGCGCGGGCAGGCCGTGGGCGACGCCCCCCGAGGAGTCTTCCTGCGGCCCACCCCGGCGCCGGAGCGCCACCGGGGGCGGGCGGCGGCCGTGGAGCGGCTCACGGAACCGGGGCGGGCGGCCGGAGCACCCCTCCCGGAGACGGAACCGGGGCGGGCGGCCGGAGCACCACTCCCGGAGCAGGAGCGCGCCGCCGGGGACCGGAGCGCGCCATGACCATGAGGAGCGCGCCATAACCACAAGTGGAAAGGTTCTTGCCGTGAGTGATTTCACCGCACTGCCCGATCTGGCCCTGCGCACCCTCGGCGGCGCGGTCGTCGCGGCCAGCGACGAGTCCTTCGCCGAACGGGAGAGCCTGATCCGCCCCGGCCGCCCCGGCTTCCAGCACCACACCTTCGGCCCCAAAGGCCAGCTCTACGACGGCTGGGAGACCCGCCGCCGGCGCGAGCCCGGCCATGACTGGGCCATCATCCGGCTCGGCCTGCCCGGTCTCGTCCACGGCATCGTGATCGACACCGCCTGGTTCACCGGCAACTACCCGCCGTACGCCTCCGTCGAGGCCACCGCGGTCGAGGGCCACCCCACGGTCGCCGAGCTGCAGGCCGCCCCCTGGACGCAGCTCGTCCCCAGGAGCGCCCTGCGCGGCGACGCCGAACACCCCTTCCCCGTGACCGACCGGCACCGCCACACCCACCTGCGGCTGAACATCTTCCCCGACGGCGGCGTCGCCCGGCTGCGCGCCCACGGCGAGGCCCGCCCCGACCTGACCCTGTACGAGGGCCTCGGTTTGGACCTGGCCGCGCTGGCCAACGGCGCCCTGGTCACCGACTGCTCCAACGGGTTCTACTCCGCCCCCAACAACGTCATCGCCCCCGGCCTGGCCCGCCACCAGGCCGAGGGCTGGGAGACCGCCCGCCGCCGCGACGGCGGCAACGACTGGCTGCTGATCCGCCTGGCCGGCCCCGGCGTCATCAAGCTCGCCGAGATCGACACGACCAACCTGCTGTTCAACGCCCCCGCCGAGGTCTCCCTGCGCGGCACCGCCGACGGCACCACCTGGACCGAACTGCTGCCCCGCACCCGTCTGCAGCCCGACACCCCGCACCGCTTCCGCATTCACGACGCCCCCGCCCTCACCCATGTCCGGGTGGACATCTACCCCGACGGCGGCCTCGCCCGCGTCCGCCTGCACGGCACCCTCGCCGGAGGCGGGGAAGGCTGATCCGCCGACACGGCCGGCCACCACCGGGCAGGAGGGCAGGCCACCACCGGGCAGGAGGGCAGGCCACCACGGAGCGGGAAGGCCGGTCCACGGGGTGAGAGGGCAGGCCACCATCGGGGTGGGAAGGCCGGCCGCGGATGCGGAAGGACCCGGTCTCCGCCGGAGACCGGGCCCTTGCGCGCCTGGCTACGCCTGGTTCAGTGCCAGAGGGTCACCTCAGTGCCAGGCGGTGCCTGCTGTCCTCCAGGCGGGATCTGGGCCAGGACCACGCCCCGGCCCGGTCCTTTTTTTATTTTCACGCCCATCCCGGCGACGCGCAGCTCCTCCCGAGCCGCCTTGATGTCCTTGAACAGCACGTTGGGGATGATGATGACCTTGTCGTCGGTGGTGTTCTGGTCGTTGTTCTCCCACGGCCAGTGCCATTCGCCGTTGTTGCACTGCGACAGGGTCAGCTTGACGACGGCGCCCTTGTCGATCTCCGCCTTGGGCTGGGGGTCCTGGGCGATGACCGTGCAGGGCTGGGCGGCGTCGGTCTGCTCGACGAACTGGGGGTTGAAGCCCGCGCCGCGCAGGAAGGAGTCGGCCTGGTCGCGGGGCATGCCCTTGACGTCGGGCATGAGCAGGCCCGCGCTCAGTATCAGGTCGACCTTGCTGCTCTCCTTGACCAGGTTGCCCACGGCGGGGCTGGTCCGCATCACCTGGCCGCGCGGCACGGTCTCGCTGGCCTGCTTCCTGACCTTGTTGACGACCAGCCCGGCCTCGGCCAGCTTCGCCCGGGCCTCGGGCTCGCTGATGCCCACGACGTTGGGCACGGCGACCCGCTTGGGCCCCGCCGACTCGATGAGGACCAGCTTGGCCTTCTCCTCGGTCTCGGTGCCCGCCACCGGATCGGTCCGCAGCACGCTGCCCTTGGGCACCTTCTCGTCGTTCTCGGCCTTGCCGATCTCGACGACGAAGCCGAGCCGCCGGGCCTCGCTCTCGGCGATCTTGATGTTCTTGCCGGCCAGCGTGGGCACCGTGAGGGTGGTGGTCTGGGAGAACAGCCAGCCGGTCACCCCGACCGCGATCACCATCACCACGGCCAGCGCGAGCAGGAACCAGTTGGGCCGCGCGCCCTTGCGCGCCCGGGGGGCGGGCGCGGCGGGTTCGGCGACGGGGCTGGTGTACAGCTCCACCCGCGGCTGGATCAGGGTCTGGTTGGCCGGCGCGGGCGCCGCGTCCGGGCCCGGCGGGGGAGCGGCGGGGGCCGACGGCACAGGGCCGCTCTCCCTGGGCAGCATCCGGTGCGCGTCCACCGCGGCGACCAGCAGGGCGGTGGCGTCCGCCGGGCGGGTCGCCGGATCGCGGGCCGTCGCCTGGGCCACCAGCGTGTCCAGCAGCGGCGGGGTGCCGGGCAGGAGCGCCGAGGGCACCGGCACGGTGTCGTGCACGTGCCGGTAGGCCACCGACATCGGGGTGTCGCCCTCGTACGGCTGATGGCCGATGAGGAGCTCGAACAGCATGATCCCGGCCGAGTAGACGTCGCTGCGGGCGTCGGCGGCACCGGAGGTCACCTGCTCGGGCGACATGTAGCCGATGGTGCCGATCATGACGCCCGTCCGCGTCTGGTTGGTCGCCTCGATGGCGCGGGCCAGGCCGAAGTCCACCACCTTGACCCGGCCGTCGTCGCTGAGCAGTACGTTCTCCGGTTTGACGTCCCGGTGGACCAGCCCGGCCTGGTGCGCGGCGCCCAGCGCGGCGAGCACCGGGATCATGACCTCGAGGGCCTCGCGGGCGGGCAGCCTGCCCCGGGCGCGGAGCACGTCGCGCAGGGTCCGCCCCGGCACGTACTCCATCGACAGGTAGACGTTGTCCCCGTCGGTGCCCTGGTCGAAGACATGCACCACGTTGGGGTGCGAAAGGCTGGCCACCGACTTGGCCTCGCCGATGAACCGCCGCACGAACGCGGGGTCCTCGGCGAGGGAGCGGTGCATCACCTTCACGGCGACCGTGCGGTCGAGCCGGATGTCCAGAGCCAGATAGACGGTCGCCATGCCGCCCCGGGCGATCCGGGACTCAACGCGGTAACGCCCGTCGAGGAGTTTCCCGACCAGGGGGTCCGTAAGCGTCGTGTCCACCCGGCTGAGTTTACGGGCGATTTGGCGCCGACAGGGTCCCGGTGTTCCAAACCGATGCCGAGAAGTTGACTGTTTCCTACGGATTCATAGGGGAGGACGCCTCGGCGTAGCGCCGCCGGGGGATCCGCCCCGCCAGCCGGGCCTGACGGCCCGCGACGACCGCCGAGCGCATGGCCTGCGCCATCAGGTCGGGCCGCTGCGCCCGGGTCACCGCCGTGGCCAGCAGCACCGCGTCGCAGCCTAACTCCATCGCCAGGGTCGCGTCACTGGCCGTGCCGATACCGGCGTCCAGGATCACCGGCACCTTCGCCGACTCCACGATGAGCTCGATGTTGTGCGGGTTGCGCACGCCCAGCCCCGAGCCGATCGGCGCGCCCAGCGGCATCACCGCCGCGCAGCCGGCCTGTTCCAGCCTGCGGGCCAGGGCGGGGTCGTCGCCGATGTAGGGCAGCACCACGAACCCGTCGGCCACCAGCCGCTCGGCCGCGTCGAAGGTCTCGATCGGATCCGGCAGCAGGGTGCGCTCGTCGGAGATGACCTCCAGCTTGACCCAGTCGGTCCCCAGGGCCTCCCGGGCCAGCCTGGCGGTCAGCACGGCCTCCCCGGCGGTGAAGCAGCCCGCGGTGTTCGGCAGGACCTTGATGCCGCGCCTGCGCAGCACGTCGAGGACCGAGCCCCGCGCCGACGGGTCCAGCCGCCGCATCGCGACCGTGGTCAGCTCGGTGCCCGAGAGGGCCAGCGCCTGGTCCAGGACCTCCAGTGAGGGCGCGCCCCCGGTGCCCATGATGAGGCGGGAGGAGAACTTCTCCCCGCCGATGATCAGATCGTCGTCCATGCCCGTCAACCTCCCTGTACCGCGGTGAGCACCTCGACCCGGTCGGCCTCGGCGAGCGTGGTGGAGTCCCACGAGCCCCGCGAGACGACCTCGTCGTTCACCGCCACGGCCACGCCGCCGCTGAGCTCGGTCAGCGTCCGTACGGCCTGCGTCACGGTCGCCCCGGCGGGCAGTTCGCGCGCGGTGCCGTTGATGGTCACGTTCATGGGTGCTCCTGGAAGCGCAGTGGCGAGCAGATCGTCGACAGTTCCCCGTCCGCCTCGTCGTCGCAGAGCTCGGCGGTGAGCGGGGCGAGCAGCACCCCACCCCGGTGGTGCCCGGTCGCCATGGACAGGCCGGGCAGGAGGGTGGGGCCGACCAGCGGCAGGTTGTCGGGGGTGCCGGGGCGCAGCCCGGCGACCACGTCGGCGAGCTCCAGCTCCGTCACGCCGGGGACCAGCTCCCGGGCGTCGCGCAGCAGCTCCCACAGTCCCCCGGCGGTCACCCGGGTGTCGAAGCCCATCTCCTCCTGGGTGGCCCCGACGACGAGCTCCCCGTCGCCGCGCGGCACCAGGTAGACGTGCGCGCCGTGCACGACGCCCCGCACGCACCGCTGGAGGATCGGCGCGGGGGAACGCAGCCGCATGATCTGGCCCTTGATCGGCCGCACCGGCGGCAGGACCTCGGGCGGCAGGCCCTCCAGCGCCCCCGACCAGGCCCCGGCCGCCAGGATCACCCGTGCCGCCCCGACGGTCTCGCCGGTCGCCAGCCGTACGCCCGTGACCGCGCCGGCGGCCGTCCGCAGCCCCGTCATCCGGGCGCGCACCAGCGCGCCGCCCCGCCGCTCCAGGGCGGTCAGCAGCGCCCCGGTGACCCTCCTGGGGTCCACCCACGCGTCCGCGCCGGCCAGCAGGCCGCCGCGGACGGACGGCGCGAGCATCGGCTCCAGGCGGCGGCACTCGCGGCCGGTGAGCCGCTCGGCGGGCAGGCCCAGCTTGTCGACGAACACGGCGAGGTCGTCGAGCACCGCCAGGTCGTCGGCGCCGAAGGCGACCTCCAGCGTGCCGTCGGCGCGGTAGTCGAGGTCGTGGCCGCTGTCGGCGGTGAGCTCGGCCGCGAACGCGGGCCATCGCGCCAGGGAGGCCAGGCCCAGCCGGAGGAGGGGCTCCTCGGTGTAGGTGGCCTCGCTGACCGGGGCCAGCATGCCCGCCGCGGCGTGTGAGGCCCCCGAGGCCGGGGCGGGGTCGACCACCGCCACCGTCCGGCCCTGTTTGGCCGCCCGCCAGGCCACCGACAGTCCGACCACGCCCCCGCCGATGACGAGGACGTCGAAACCGTGCGCCATACGTGCTCCGCTCCCTTCGCCGGCATGATCCGGATCAGGTCCGTGGCGGTCGAGGGCCCGCTCGCGGTCGCGTCGGAACGCCGGCGGCCCCGTGCCGTGCCCGCCCGCGCCTGCTGCGCGAGCTTTCCGCACCTCACCTGGCCCACCGCGGTCCTCGTCGCCCGCAGCCCTCCTCTCAGCCCGGTGCGTCCCGGGCTCCCGCGCGTCTTGTTCACTCCCACCCTAAGGGCTTTGGCAACTCCCTCACCGCGCCGAATGTGCGGTAAATACCGTTTTCGTTATCAAACCGCGTTGGTAGCGGGTCGGCCCGGCCGCTTAGGCTCGTGAGTTGTGAATCATGTCGTGGTGGTTGGCGCCGGCCTGGCCGGCGTTCGGAGTGTCGAGGCGTTACGGGCCCGCGGGTTCGGCGGCACGATCACGTTGCTCGGTGAGGAGGCGCACCGGCCCTACGACCGCCCGCCCCTGTCGAAGAGCGTCCTGCTGGGCGAGACCGACTCCACGATCGTCGACTCCGACCTGGACGCCCTGGAGGTCGACTTCCGCGCGGGCGTGGCCGCCAAGGGGCTGCGCGAGGGCGTGGTGGAGACCACCGAAGGGGAGCTGGCCTACGACGGGCTGGTCATCGCCACCGGGGCGCGCCCGATCCGGCTGCGCGGCGACGGCGCCCAGCACGTGCTGCGCACCATCGACGACGCGCTCGAACTGCGCGCCCTGCTCACCGCCGGCACGAAGGTCGCCGTCATCGGCGCGGGCTGGATCGGCGCCGAGGTCGCCACCGCCGCCCGCAGGGCCGGCTGCGAGGTGACCGTCGTCGAGGCCGCCGCCGTCCCGCTGAGCGCCGCCCTGGGCGCCGTGGGCGCGCACACCGCCTCCTGGTACGGCCAGGCGGGTGTGGACCTGCGGCTGGGCACCGCGGTCGCCTCCGTGGACCAGGGCGGCCTGACCCTGGCCGACGGCTCCGCGGTCGAGGCCGACGTGGTCGTCACCGGCGTCGGGGTGCGGCCCGCGGTCGAGTGGCTGGCCGGCTCCGGCGTCGAGCTCGGCAACGGGGTCGTCACCGACGAGCACCTGCGCACCTCGCTGCCCGGCGTCGTCGCCGTGGGCGACTGCGCGGCCTGGTGGTCGCGCCGCTACGGCCGCCGCATGCGGGTCGAGCACTGGGACACCGCGCTGGGCGCCCCCGACGTGGCCGTGGCCGCGCTCCTGGGCGAGGAGGCGGTCTACGACCCGGTGCCCTATTTCTGGTCCGAGCAGTTCGGTCACATGGTGCAGTACGCCGGCCACCACGACGGCGAGCGGCTGGTCCTGCGCGGAGACCCGGCCACCGACGCCAGGTGGGGGGTCTGCTGGGTGTCGGAGGACGACAGGCTCACCGCGGTGCTCGCGGTCAACCGTCCCCGGGACCTGGTCCAGGGCCGCCGCCTCATCGAGCGCGGGCAGCGCCTCGACGTCGGCCGTCTGGCCGACCCTGCGGTAGCGTTGCGCGACTGTACTGCGGCGTAACCTCGCCGCCGGTGTTTGGCGAAAGGCCCGATGTGGTAGTGGTGGATTCGTGACGCTTTCTGTTGCGCAGATCGACCGGGAGACCGACGAGCTGGTGGGCGAGTGGCTCACCCTGACCGAGGTGGCCAGGCGGCTCAACCTCAGTGCCGGTCGTGCCAAGCAACTTCTCAAGGACCGCAAGCTCATCGGAGTGAGACGGGGAGGTGGCGAGCCCCAGGTCCCCGCCGCCTTCCTCGGCGCCGACGACGTCGTCAAGGGCCTGCCGGGCACGCTCACCGTGCTGCTCGACGCCGGATACAACGACGTCGAGTCGCTCCGCTGGCTGTTCACCCCGGACGAGACCCTGCCGGGTTCACCGGTGGACGCGATCGTCGCGGGCCGCCATACCGAGGTCAAGCGGCGTGCCCAGGCCCTCGGTTTCTGAGGCCCGCCTCTACCTGTGCACCGACGGGCGCCGCGATCGGGGGGATCTCGCCGATTTCCTCGACGCGGCCCTCGCGGGCGGGGTCGACATCGTGCAGCTCCGCGAGAAGGGCCTGGAGGCGCGCGAGGAGCTGGAGCTCCTTGAGGTCTTCCGCGCGGCCTGCGACCGCCACGGCAAGCTGCTGGCGGTCAACGACCGGGCGGACATCGCCTACGCGGCCCGTCCCGACGTGCTCCACCTCGGCCAGGACGACCTGCCGGTGCCGGTCGTGCGCGACATGCTCGGCGACGACATCCTCATCGGGCGTTCCACTCACGCCGACGAGGAGGCGTCCGCCGCGGCGGTCGAGCCCGGCGTCGACTACTTCTGCTGCGGCCCGATCTGGCCCACGCCCACCAAGCCCGGGCGGCCGGCCCCGGGGCCCGGCCTGCTGCGGCACGCCGCGTCCCTGGACACCGACCGGCCCTGGTTCGGCATCGGCGGCATCGACCTCACCAACCTGGAGGAGGTCATGTCGTACGGCGTGCGCCGGGTCGTGGTCGTGCGGGCGATCACCGAGGCCGACGACCCGAAGGCGGTCGCCGCGGAGTTCCAGCGGCGGCTGACCGCCTCGGGCTGACCGCCCCGGCCGGCCGGGGTCAGGTGCGGCGCGCCGTCGCGGCCACGGCCAGATCGGCCAGGGCCGCGCGGGCCTCCGCGGTGATCGGGGCGTCGTCCAGCGAGCCCAGGGCGTCTTCGAGATAGCCCTTGATCATGTCCTCGCAGGCGACGAGCGCCCCGGTCTCCTCGATGATCTGGCGCAGCCGGTCGACCCCGGCCGAGTCCAGCGCCGGGTCGCCGAGGGTGGCGCGCACCGTCTCGGCCTGCGCCGCGGAGGCCGCGGCGAGCGTGCGGGCGATGAGCATCGTCCGCTTGCCCTCCCGCAGGTCGTCGCCGGCGGGCTTGCCGGTCTCGGCCGGGTCGCCGAAGACGCCGAGGATGTCGTCGCGGAGCTGGAAGGCGATGCCCACGCACCGGCCGTACTCCTCGCAGAGGCGGTCGATCCACGGGGCGCGCTCACGCGCGGCCAGCACCAGGCCGAGCCGGAGCGGCTGCTCCACCGAGTATTTGCCGCTCTTGAAGAGGGCGACCCGCAGCGCGCTGTCGAAGGTGTTCTCGCCGTGGGCCTGCTCCAGCAGGTCCAGATACTGGCCGCACATCAGCTCGGTGCGCATGTGGTCGTGGACCTGCTGGGCCGCCGCCAGCGAGGCGGGCGGCAGGCCGCTGCCGCGCCACATCTCGCCGGACCAGATGAGCATCAGATTGCCCAGCAGGATGGCCGCGCCCTCGCCGAACTGCTCCGCCGATCCGTGCCAGCCGGCCTTCTCGTGCAGCGCCTGGAACCTGCGGTGCGCCGACGGCATGCCCCGGCGCAGGTCGCTGGCGTCCATCACGTCGTCGTGCACGAGGGCGCTGGCCTGCAGGAGCTCGAGCGACGCGGCGGCGGTGAAGAGCGCCGGGTCGTCGCCGCCGCCCGCGCCGCGCCAGCCCCAGTAGCAGAACGCCGGACGCAGCCGCTTGCCGCCCGCCAGGAACTCCTCGGCGGCGGAGATGAGAGGAGCCAGCTCGGGGGCGCTGACCTGAGGACGCTGCCGCTCGACGAACTCTTTGAGAGAACGATCCACTTCAAAGCGGATGATGTCGAGCGCGGCGGCGGAAGTGGTCATGCACTGACATTATCTGGCCCGACCGACGGCTCCTATCTGTAGAGGTGGGTGTTTCGTCCCATGAGCATGATTGCGGGGGGTCAGCCGGCCGGGTGCCCAGTACCCTAGGGACATGGCTCTGGGTCGCCCGTCAATCCTTCCCGACCGCGTGCCCACCGTCCGCGAGCTCCTCGCCGCCGGTGGCCGGTCGTTCTCCTTCGAGTTCTTCCCGCCGAAGACCGACGAGGGCGAGCGGCAGCTCTGGCGCGCCATCCGGGAGCTGGAGGCGCTGCGCCCCACGTTCGTGTCGGTCACCTACGGCGCCGGCGGCGGCACCCGCGACCGCACGGTCGAGATCGTCGAGCGGCTCGCCCACGAGACCACGCTGACCCCGGTCGCCCACTTCACCGCCGTCAACCACTCCATCCGCGAGCTGCGCCACCTGGTGGGCCGCTTCGCCGGGGCGGGCGTGCGCAACATCCTCGCCGTGCGGGGCGACCCGCCCGGCGACCCGACGGGGGAGTGGGTGCGCCACCCCGAGGGCGTGCTCTACGCCGAGGAGCTGGTCCGGCTGATCCGCCAGGCCGGCGACTTCTGCGTCGGCGTGGCCGCCTTCCCCTACAAGCACCCCAGGTCGGGATCGGTGGAGACCGACACCGAGCACTTCGTGCGCAAGTGCCGGGCGGGCGCCGACTACGCGATCACCCAGATGTTCTTCCGGGCCGACGACTACCTGCGGCTGCGCGACCGGGTGGCGGCCCAGGGCTGCGACACCCCGATCATCCCCGGCATCATGCCCGTCACGCAGATGAGCACGATCGTCCGCTCCGAGCAGCTGTCCGGCGCGCCGTTCCCGGCCGAGGTGGCGGCACGGTTCGAGGCCGTCGCCGACGACCCGGCCGCGGTGCGACGGCTGGGCGTCGAGCACGCCGCCGAGCTCTGCCAGACGCTGCTCGACGAGGGCGTGCCCGGGATCCACTTCATCACCTTCAACCGCTCCAGCGCGACGCGCGAGGTCTTCCAGGCCCTCGACCTGGCGCCGGAGCGGAGCAGGCTGGCCGTCTAGCGCCGTGACCGGGGGCGGCGGGCGCCCGGCGCGCCCACGACGCGCGGCCGTCGCCGTCAGGAGTCCTCGGCGGTCTGTTCCCTGAGCGGGAGCACGGCCCCGAGGATCGCGTAGCGCTCGTAGCCGCCGGGGAAGACGAACTGGGTGAGCAGGTCCACGAAACCGGCGCTGCGGTAGAGGTGCCGGGCCGCGGTGGGCTGGTCGCGGGTGGACAGCACGGCGGTGCGCTCCGGCCGGCCGGCGCACATGCCGACGACGAGCGCCCGGCCGATGCCCTTGCCGTGATAGTCGGGGTGGACGTGGATCTCGGCGAGCTCCAGGGCGTCGCCGAGCCAGCCACGTGCGCTCCCCTCGCCGTTGCGCTCCGCCATGGCCCGGTGGACGACGTCGTGCCACCACTGCCCGGGGACCCCGTGGAAGCCGTAGGCCAGACCCACCGGAGTCCCGTCGGAGCGCTCGGCGAACAGGCAGGCGAACCCCGGATGGAGGGCGTGGTTCCCCATGATCGTCCTGCGGCCGGGGAGCTGGTCGACCGGCGGGTTCATCGCCGCGGTGTAGATCTCCAGGACCGCGTCCAGCCGAGTGGTGAACTCATCGGGGCCGACCCGTCGCAGTCCGATCACGCCACGCACCCTAGCAGGGCAGACGTCGCCGGGGATGTCGAAAGGGGTGTAAGCGGTGTTTAGTATTTTTCATAAAATTACTAGAGCGCTTTTTGCCGGAGAACCGGCCGCGGGACCCCGGGCGGCGGTCATCGTTCCACCTCCACCGGGGTGCCGCCGGTGATGCGGACCAGCTCGGCGAAGGTGATGGGGAAGACCGTGTGCGGGTGGCCGGCGGCGGCCCAGACGGTCTCGTGCCGGTCGAGCCAGACGTCGACCAGCGTCCTGAGCGGTGCGGGGTGGCCGATCGGGGCGACGCCGCCGATGACCTGGCCGGTGGCGGCGCGCACGAAGTCCGGGGCGGCCCGCCGCACCTTCGCCGCGCCGACCGTCTCGGCGATCAGGTCGGTGTCCACCCGATGGGCGCCGCTGGTGAGCACCAGCAGCGGGTCTCCGTCGGCGTCGAAGACCAGGCTGTTGGCGATGGCGCCGACCTCGCAGCCGAGCTGCGCGGCGGCGGTCACGGCGGTCGGGGTGGCCTCGGCGAACACGACGATCTCGCCGGTGACGCCGTGCTCCTCCAGGACCGCGGCGACCTTCTCGATGTTGGGATGCAACTTTTCTGGCACGCGGCCACTCTAAACAGATTGACCATTGATTGCCGCTTCATCACCTCTGGCTGAGACAGGCGGTTCATACGTTATGGTCCCTTGGTTCAGGCACCGGTGAGATGAGGGGATGATTTCAGGTGGGGGTTGAACGGCAGCTCGGAGTGGCTGCGCTTATGACGGCGGGGGCCGTGCTCGTCGCCTCGCTCGGCTCGGTCGGCGTCGCGAACGCCCAGCCCGTGACCCCGGCGGCCCCGGCCGTCGTGGCGCAGGCCGGCGCGCAGGCCGCGGCGCCCGAGTTCGTCGCGCCCGGCAAGACGCTCAAGATCGGCGCCAAGGGCAACGAGGTCAAGGTGCTCCAGGGCCGGTTGAAGGAGCTCGGCTACGCGCCCGGCAAGATCGACGGCCGGTACGGCGGGGCCACCCAGGCCGCGGTCTGGGCCTTCCAGAAGGTCAACGGCATCTCGCCGACCAGCACCGTGGCGAGCAGGACCTGGAACGCCCTGGAGGCGCCCAAGGCGCCGAAGGTGCTGGTGCCCGGCGGCAAGCCGACCCGGGTCGAGATGAACCTCGCCAAGCAGGTCATGGTCCTCTACGTCAACGGGCAGGTGAAGCTGATCAGCCACACCTCCTCCGGCAGCGGGATCCCCTACTGCGAGACGGCGAACTGGAACGGCAAGGTCCAGCGCTTCTGCGGCGATGCCCGCACGCCGACGGGTGACTACAAGACGACCTGGCGCAGGAGCGGCTGGCACAAGTCCTACCTCGGCCAGCTCTACAACCCGATCTTCTTCAACGGCGGCATCGCCTTCCACGGCGCGCTGTCGGTGCCGCTGGCCCCGGCCTCGCACGGCTGCGTCCGGCTCCCGATGAACGTGGCGGGGATGCTCCCCGGCCTGCTGGGCAAGAACGTGCCGGTGCACGTGCGCGGCAAGTTCGTCCGATAGCCGCAGGTCGAAGCCCCGGGAGATCCTGATCTCCCGGGGCTTTGCCGTCCCCGCAGGGATCGAACCTTTGTTCGTCGCTTTACTTGACACTACGAGTGATCGAATTTATGTTCGATGCAATGACGTGAAACTCGCGGATCACGTCCAGGGTGGTCGACCATGCCCACGCCGTCGTCGCGGACGGCCGGGCCCGGTCGGGACGGACGGGGAGAGGGGAAGCTCCTCGTCCGGCCGCCCGGGGAATTTGTCGGTGGGGTCTGCGAGTGTTGACACCACCGGTGATGACGCCGGGAGCCGCTTGCGACCTAGGAGGCTGAAGCACATGACCCCTCGGCCCAGCGATCCCGGCGGGCCCCGGCTGTCGACCACAGCGCGGGCGCACCTGGCCGATGCCCGTGACTGCCTGGAAGAGGCGGCCGCCGCACGGACCCCCGCCACCCGTTACGTCGCCGCCCACCTGGCGGCCCTCAGGGCGGCCGCCGCCGTCCTCGCCGCCCGGCCACGCCCCATGGACGGCCGCAGGCGCCGGCTGCGCAGCGCCTGGGAGCTGCTGCCCGAGGCCGAGCCCCGGCTCGCCGACTGGGCGCCCTACTTCGAGATCAGCGCGACCAAGCGGGCCGCCGCCGAGGCCGGGATGACCCGCATGGTCTCGGCGCGGGACGCCGAGGAGCTGATCTCCGAGGCGGAGCGGTTCGTCACCGCGGTGGAGAGCCTGCTCGGCGTGCCCACCCAGCCCGCACTCCCCGGCCGCGTCCCCCTCGCCGGCTAGCGCCCCGGCCCGCCGTCCGGCCGGCGTTCCCGCCTGCCGGCGTTCCCACGGGGGCGCACTGTCTGCGTACCCGCCCGTCGGCGCACCCGCCTCCGTCCGGCGGTCCTCCTCGGCGTCCGGCGCAGGCCGATCGGGCCGATCAGGCCGCCGAGGAGGCCGAGGAGGTCGCCTGGCGGGCCGCGCGGTGGCGCAGCAGGAGCATGGCGGCGTCGTCGCCCAGCGGGCGGCCCACATGGCGCAGCAGGTCGGCGCGGAGGGCGTCCAGGGCGAGCTGCGGGTCGGCGCCGTTCAACAGGTGCGCCCTGGCCGGGAGCGGATAGAACTGGCCCGCTCCGTTGCGCGCCTCGATGACCCCGTCGGTGTAGAAGAGGACCTGGTCCCCCGGCTCGAACGGGATCTGGTGCGGCACCGGCTCGCCGGCCTTCAGCGGGCCCATGCCCAGGGGGAGCGCCTCGTCCGGGGGATCGGCGAACCAGTGCCCGCCGCCGGAGCCGAGCACCATGGGCGGCGGATGACCGCAGTTGATCACAGTGATCGAGGCGCCGCCGGTGATCTCGGCGAGTATGGCGGTGACGAACTGCTCGCCGGACAGCTCCCGGGTCAGGGCGTTCTCCAGCCGGGCCACCAGGCCCTGGAGCTTCGCCTCGTCGTGGGCGGCCTCCCGGAAGGCGCCCAGCACCACCGCGGCGGTCTCCACGGCCTCCAGGCCCTTGCCCTGGACGTCTCCCACGATGATCCGCACCCCGTGCGGGGTGGTCACCACCTCGTACAGGTCACCGCCGATCCTGGCCTCGGCGGTGGCCGAGGTGTAGGAGACGGCCACGCCGATCTCCGGCCCGGCCCGGCGCGGCACCGGCCGCAGCAGCACCCGCTGGGCCGCCTCGGCCACCGAGCGGACGTCGGCGAGCTGCCGCTCGTGGCGGAGCCGTCCGGCGCTGGCCAGCACGCTGGCCATGGTGACGCCGAGGATGGCGCCCATGGTGATGTTGGTGCGGGAGGTCCAGAGGATGTCGTTGTAGAGGCCGAGCGCGACGCACAGGGCCAGGGCGATCACGCCGACCACCGTGGTCCGGGCCAGCCCGCAGGCCACGCTGGCGAAGGCCGGCCCCAGGGCCAGCAGGGGCAGGAGACCGGCCGTCGGGCCGGAGCCGAAGTCGATCAGGGCCACCACGGCCATGACGATGAAGGGGAGCAGCTTCAGGGTGTCCTGGGTCCTGCTGCCTCCGACGGAGGTCAGCAGCCTCAGGAACGCGCGGGTCTTGGTCGACCCCAGTGACGCCATGAGGGCGTCGCGGCGGCTTCTCGGGCGACGCTGAGAGTGATCATGCCGACCATCTCCCCCTGCCATGTCCACCACATCTCGTTAAATGCCATGTTTGCCTTTTCCTACCACAGGGATGGTCATCCGTGGCGCGATGCGGGCGATGTTCTAACGAGAGGGCGAGATTTCCCGGTGGGTGGGTGCGCCGGCCCCGGCGCACCCACAGCCGGACGGATCGTCAGAAGGACTCGACGGCGCGGCGCGCCTCGGGGTCCAGGACGCCCCAGTTGATGAGCTCCTCGGTCAGCTCGGTGGGGGACTTGTCATAGATCACGGCAAGGGAGCGCAGGTCCTCCTGGCGGATGGACAGCACCTTGCCGTTGTAGTCGCCACGCTGGCTCTGGATCGTGGCCGCGTAGCGGGCGAGCGCGCCGGCCTTCTCCTTGGGGAGCTGGGCAAGACGCTCAAGGTCGATCACAAGCTTCGGCGTCGGGCCGAGCGGGCTGGGCGCGGCGCCACCCGGCAGCAACTCCGAGACCGGAACCCCGTAGAAGTCGGCCAGTTCGGCAAGCTTCTGCACCGTCACGGCGCGGTCCCCGCGCTCGTAGGAACCGACGACGACCGCCTTCCAGCGTCCACGGGACTTCTCTTCGACTCCGTGCAGGGACAGGCCCTGCTGGGTGCGGATGGCGCGGAGTCGTGCACCCAGCGACTTGGCGTACTCAGACGGCATCGTATTGGCCCCCCGGCTCTGTTATGTACTGCTTTCACTTGATTGTGCTCCCTCGCAACATATGCCCCAACCACCGGATTGATGCCTGGGGTAGGCACCTTCGGTGACCGGAGCGCCGGGGTTTACCCGATAACGCCGCGAGGTGTGGTTACGGACAGTGACGGTAAAGCTGTGGACGCCTAAGGTCAAGCTGATTGGAAAAAAGATGCCGAATCCGATCCGGTGTGCTCCTCCTCAAACGCCGTACTTGTCCACTCCGGACAGTGAATCATCAGGGTTTCCCCTGCTTGCTACCGGATCCGGGCTTCTGGGGCGGGTTCCGGGGCAACATCATCACCGGGCACGGCGCTGCGCGTATGATCTTCGACGAGACGTCGCCGAGGAAGACCCGGCGCAACGGCCCCGTTTCGCTGGAGGCGCAGATCAGCATCGCCCCCTCGCAGTCGGTGCCGCCGAGCGCCGCCGCCACGTTCCGGCCCTCCAGCACCTCCACCTCCACCTGCACGCGCCGGTGCCCGCGCGCGGCCTCCTGGAGGTCGGCCGCGACCTTCTCCCGGAGCCGGTGGAGCACCTCCTCTGCCATCTTCGCCTGCCGCCCGCCGCTGACGACCAGAGTGATCAGGCGCAGCGGCAGGCCCATCTGCGTGGCGATCGTGACGGCCTGCCGCACCGCCTCGTCGGAGGCGGGGTCGCGCCGGTAGGCCACGGTCAGCCGTCCGAGCTTGGGCGGGGGCTGCTCGCCGTACCCCTTGGGCGCCAGGGCCACGGGCACGGGGGAGGCGTGCAGGAGCTGGTCGGCGGTGCTGCCCAGGCGGATGCGGCCCCGGACGCCTCCGGGGGCCGAGCCGATGACCACCACGTCGGCCCTGATCCTGCCGGCGAGCTGCACCAGACCGCGCCCGCTGCCCCGGTTGCCGTGCAGGACGTAGTCGATCGGCACGTCGCGCACCTCCGACAGCAGCCGCCGCGCCTGGGCGATGGTCAGCTCGGCCTCCTCCAGCACGTACGCCCGCCACTCGGCGTCGATCTTGCCGGGGCCCGGGGTGGTCCAGGCGGGGGCGTGCACGTAGGCCACCGTCAGGCGGGCCCCGGTCTGCCTGGCCAGCGCCAGGGCCAGCATCAGCCCGTCCTTGCCGCGCGACTCGGGGACGAACCCGGAGAGGACATGCTCGATCTTCATCGGAGGCTCCGGTTGAGACGGGAGTGGCGGTAGCCGTACAGGAAGTAGGCCAGGAGGCCGACCAGCATCCAGAGCGCGAAGGCCAGCCAGGTGATCCCCGCCAGCCCGAGCATCACGATGACGCAGAAGATCACGCCGAGGACCGGGGTGATCGGGAAGAGCGGCGTCTTGAAGCTGCGGGGCAGGTCGGGACGGGTACGGCGGAGCACGAGCACGCCGACGTTGACGATGGCGAAGGCGAACAGGGTGCCGATGCTGGTGGCCTCGGCGAGCTGGCCCAGCGGGATGAACCCGGCGAGCACGGAGACGAACAGGGCCACGATGAGCGTGTTGGCCACCGGGACCTGGCGGCGCGGGTCCACCTTCTCGAAGATCCTCGGGATCAGGCCGTCGCGTGCCATCGCGAACAGGATGCGGGTCTGGCCGTACAGCACGGTGAGGACCACGCTGGCGATGGCGATGACCGCGCCGAAGGAGATGATGAGGCCCGGCCAGGTGGCGCCGGTGGCCCGGTCGGCGATCAGCGCCAGGCTGGCCTCGGTGCTCTCGGGGTCGAACTGCTGCCACGGCATGGCGCCGACGGCGGCCAGGGCCACCGCCACGTAGACGAGCGTGACGATGCCGAGCGAGAGGATGATCGCCAGGGGGAGGTCGCGCTTGGGGTTCTTCGCCTCCTCGCCGGCGGTCGAGGCCGCGTCGAAGCCGATGTAGGAGAAGAAGACCTGCGAGGCGGCGGCGGTGATGCCGGCGATGCCCAGCGGGGCGAAGGGCGTCAGGTTGCCCGTGCTGAAGGCGGTGAAGGCCACGACGCAGAAGAACACGAGCACCGCGATCTTGATCAGCACGAAGACCGCGTTGGCGGTGGCGCTCTCGGAGGCGCCGCGCAGCAGCAGCCAGGTGGCGAGCAGGACGATCACGATGGCGGTGAGGTTGAACACGCCGCCCTGCTGGCCGGGGGAGTGGGTGATGGAGTCCGGCAGCTGCCAGCCGAACAGGTCCCGGAAGAAGTGGTTGAGGTATTCGCCCCAGCCGACCGCCACCGCCGCCACCGAGACGGCGTACTCCAGCATCAGGCACCAGCCGCACACCCACGCCACCAGCTCGCCCAGGGTGGCGTAGGCGTAGGAGTAGGACGAGCCCGAGACGGGGATCGTGCCGGCCAGCTCGGCGTAGGACAGGGCGGAGAACAGGGCGGTGATCGCCGCCAGTACGAAGGAGGCCACCACCGCGGGGCCCGCCTTGGGCACGGCCTGGCCGAGGATGACGAAGATGCCGGTGCCGAGCGTGGCGCCGACGCTGAAGAGGGTGAGCTGCCACAGGGTCATGGTCCGGCGCAGCTCGCCGCCCTCGCCGTGGCCGCCCTCGGCGACGATCTCGTCGGCGGGCTTGGTGCGGAACAGCCGATGCGCCACGGAAGCCATGTCTTGTTCCCTCTCGACTGGGCCTGTGTGGTGATGATCCGTCGTTGCGGGGGGACCGACCAGTCTCCGGCCGCCCTGACGCGGGCCGGGCGCCTGATCAGAGTGTGCTGGCCAGCGGCCAGGTGGCGTTGGGGGTGACGATCGTGCCCGCCTCCCCTTCCAGGATCTGCCCGGCCTCGTCCAGTCTGCCGATCGCGGCCATGTCGCCGGTGGTCTCCACGAAGCGGCAGGCGGCCTCCACCTTGGGCCCCATCGAGCCGGCCGGGAACTCCTCGGCGCGTAGCTGGTAGGGGGTGGTGTGGGCGATCTCCTCCTGCCGCGGGGTGCCGAAGTGCCTGGCCACCCGTGGCACGTCGGTCAGCATCATGAAGACGTCCGCCTCCAGCGCCTCGGCGAGCACCGATCCGGTGAGGTCCTTGTCGATGACCGCCTCGACGCCCTGGAGCTGGCCCTTGTCGTTGCGGATGACCGGGACGCCGCCGCCGCCCGCGCAGATCGTCAGGATGTCGTCGCGGATCAGGCGGCGGATCAGCCGGGTCTCCACGACCCGCTGCGGGGCGGGGGAGGGGACGACCCTGCGCCAGTGGCGCCCGTCCTGCTTGACCGTCCAGCCGTACTCGCGGGCCAGCTTCTCGGCCTCGTCCTGGTCGTAGACCTCGCCGACGAACTTGGTCGGGTTCTCGAAGGCGGGGTCCACCGCGGAGACGAGCGTCTGGGTGACCAGCGCCGCGACCTGCCGGCCGGGCAGCGCGTTCTGCAGCGCCTGGAGCATCCAGTAGCCGATCATGCCCTGGGTCTCGGCGACGATCGTGTCGAGGGGGTAGGGCCTGGTCAGGTTGGGGTCCTGGGTGCTCTCCAGCGCCAGCACGCCCACCTGCGGGCCGTTCCCGTGCGTGATGATCAGCTCGTGCCGCTCGGCCAGCTTGGCCAGCGACGTGACCGACAGGCGCAGGTTCTCCTGCTGGGTGTCGGCGTCGGGTCTCTCACCGCGCCGCAGCAGCGCGTTGCCTCCGAGGGCCACCAGGACGCGCATCGGTCAATCCCCCAGGGTGGCCACCATGATGGCCTTGATGGTGTGGAGCCGGTTCTCGGCCTGGTCGAAGACGATCGAGCGCGGTGACTCGAAGACCTCCTCGGTGACCTCCAGCGCCTCGTGGCCGGTCTTCTCGAACAGGTCCTCGCCGACCCTGGTCTCCCGGTTGTGGAAGGCCGGCAGGCAGTGCATGAACCTCACCCCCGGGTTCCCGGTGGCCTTCACCGTCTCCGCGTTGACCTGGTACGGCATGAGCAGCTCGATGCGCTCGTCCCACACTTCCTTGGGCTCGCCCATGGACACCCACACGTCGGTGTAGAGGAAGTCCACGTCCTTGACGCCCTTGGCCACGTCGTCGGTGACGGTGACCGTGGCGCCGGTCCGCGCGGCGAGGTCCCTGGCCGGTCTGACGACGCTCTCCTCGTCCGGCCAGAGCTCCCTGGGCGCCACCGTCCGCACGTCCATGCCGAGCATCGCGCCGGTGACCAGCAGCGAGTGGCCCATGTTGTTGCGGGCGTCGCCGAGGTAGGCGTAGGAGACGTCGTGCAGGGGCTTGTCGCTGTGCTCCTGCATGGTGAGCATGTCGGCGAGCATCTGCGTGGGGTGCCATTCGTCGGTGAGGCCGTTCCAGACGGGCACGCCCGAGTAGGCCGCGAGCTCCTCGACGTACGCCTGCCTGCTCCCGCGGTACTCGATGCCGTCGAACATCCGGCCCAGGACCCGCGCGGTGTCCTTCACCGACTCCTTGTGGCCCATCTGGGAGCCGCTCGGGTCGAGGTAGGTGACGTGGGCGCCCTGGTCGTGGGCGCCGACCTCGAAGGCGCACCGGGTGCGGGTGGAGGTCTTCTCGAAGATCAGCGCGATGTTCTTGCCGGTGAGCCTCGGGATCTCGGTCCCGGCGTACTTGGCGGCCTTGAGGTCGGCCGACAGCCTGATCAGGAACCTGAACTCGTCGGGTGTGAAGTCGAGCTCCTTCAGGAAGCTGCGGTCGCGCAGGTTGAATGCCACCGGTGTCCCCCCTCGTGTCCCCGTGACGATGAAGCGGGTCAGATGCCGTCGCGTTCGAGCGGGCAGCTCATGCAGCGCGGGCCGCCCCGGCCCCGGCCGAGCTCGCTGCCCGCGGTGGTGATCACTTCGATGCCGTTGTCGCGCAGGTAGTTGTTGGTGGTGGTGTTGCGCTCGTAGGCGACGACGACGCCGGGTTCGACGGCCAGGACGTTGCAGCCGTCGTCCCACTGCTCCCGCTCGGCGGCGTAGACGTCCTGGGTGGGGGTGAGGACCTTGATGTCGTCCAGGTCGAGGGCGCGGGCGATGGCCTTGTGCATGTCCTCGGCGGGGTGATCGGTGATCTTGAGTTCCTTCTCGGTGTCGCCGGGCTCGACGGTGTAGGAGGGCAGCATGCCCAGGCCGGCGTATTTGGTGAACACGCCGACGTCCACGTTCGTCATCACGGTGTCCAGATGCATGAACGCCCGGGCCTTCGGCATGTTCAGCGCGACGATCTTCTTGGCCGACCCCCGGGCGAACAGGCTCCGCGCGAGCATCTCCACCGCCTGGGGCTGGGTGCGCTCGCTCATCCCGACGAGCACCGCGTCGCGGCCGATGACGAGCACGTCGCCGCCCTCGATGGTGGCCGGCGCCGCCGCCAGGCCGGGCATCCAGACGTTGTAGCCGTCCGGCCCGGGCCTGTCGTAGCCGGCGGCGAACATCGGGTGGTAGCGGTAGACGGCCTCGTAGTTCACGGTCTCGTGCTGGCGGGCCTTCTTCTTCATGGCGTTGATGGAGACGCCGTCGTAGATCCAGCACGAGGTGTCGCGGGTGAACATGTGGTTGGGCAGCGGCGGCAGGATGAAGTCGTCGTACTCCAAGGTGTGGAAGGCCAGGCTCTTGGGGTCGGTGCCCCGCTCCAGCAGCTCGCGTTTGGTGATGCCCCCGGTGAGGTACAGCTGGAGCGTCGCGGCGTCCATCGCGTCGAAGGCGTTGCGGAGGGCGTCGACGGCCATCGGCCCGAAGTAGCGCTCGTCGACGACGCTGTCCAGGATGTGCTTGCGGGCGTCGGGGATGTCGATCGTCTCGCGCAGCAGGTCGTCCAGCATGTGGACGGTGACGCCGCGCCCGCGCAGCACCTGCTGGAACTGCTCGTGCTCCTCCACCGCGCGTTGCACCCACAGCACGTCGTCGAAGAGGAAGTCGTCCTTGTTGGTGGGGGTGAGGCGCTTGAGCGCCAGTTCGGGCTTGTGCAGCAGGACCTGGCGGAGCCTGCCCACCTCGGAGCCGACATGAAAGGTCATCTCTCGTCTCCTTCGCCGTCCGTCGTTGTCAGCGGGGCTGTCCGGACGGCGCCGTCCGGGTCCCGCTCCTGGGGCCGTATTCGCCGCGTTTCGCCTTGGTCCAGATGTAGATCGGGATGCCCACGAGCAGCATCAGGAAGCCGGTGAAGACCGCTTCCATGCCGGCGCCGTACGTCATCCAGAAGGCGAACAGGATCGCCACGGTGGTGATGGCCAGGTCGCGGCCCAGGCGCGCTCCGCTGGTCTTCCTGGCCCCGGTGACCAGCCAGAACAGCTGGGCGCACGCGGAGAAGAAGTAGGGGATGACCGTGGTGAAGGTCGCGATCAGCAGGATCTTGTTGAAGCCCTCGGTGGTGCCGAAGTAGTTGTAGACCGCCACCAGCGAGGTCAGCGCGGTGCCCAGGACGATGCCCACCCACGGGGCGCCGCGGCGGTTCTCCCAGGCGAACGCCCGCGGGAACAGGCCGTCCCTGGCCGCGGCCATCGGCATCTCGGCCACGAGCATGGTCCAGCCGTTGATCGCGCCGATGCCGGAGATCACCGCGCAGGCCGCCATGACGCCGCCCCCGACGCTGCCGCCGAACATGTTGTTGATCGCGTCGGCGAACGGGGCGGGGGAGTCGACCAGCGCGTCGTGCGGGACGGTGCCGAAGATGGCGACGGTGCTGAGCATGTACATCGCGGCGCAGATCAGCACGCCGTAGACGCTGGCCCTGCCGATGTTGCGGGCCGGGTCCTTGATCTTCTCGGCCACGATGGTGACGCTCTCGACGCCGGAGTAGATGAACAGCGCGAGCGCGCCCGCGGTGGACAGGGCGCCGACCCAGTTGCCGGTGGTGGCGTTGAGCGGGCCGAAGTTGGCGCCCCGGACGAAGAACAGGCCGACCACGGAGACGAAGATCAGGGGGATGAATTTCAGCACCGTGGTGATCAGGGTGAACGCGCCGATGTTCCGCACGCCGCTCAGGTTGATCAGCGCCGGGATCCACAGGGCGACCAGCGCCAGCGCGATCTGGGCGGCGTGGGAGTCCCAGTGCAGGAAGTAGTTGGCGTAGTTGACCCAGACGACGGCGATCGCGGCGTTGCCGATCCAGGCGGTCAGCCAGAACGACCAGGCGGTCCAGAAGCCCGGGAACTCGCCGAAGGCGTCCTTGGCGTAGGCGTACGGCCCGCCTCCCGCGGGCACCCGCGCGCCGAGCCTGCCGAACACGACGGCGAGCGCGACGGCGCCGATCGACACCAGGGCCATCGACAGGATGCTGACGGTGCCGTAGGCGGCGAGGGAGGCGGGCAGCAGGAACACCCCCGTGCCCACGATGTTGCCGACGACGAGTGAGGTCGCCGCGGGGAGACCGAGTCTGCCGTGTTCGGCCGCTATCGCCTCGGCCGCCTCGTCACGGAGCACTCCCTCCTCGGCGGTGGTCCGTCCTCGCGGACGCTCGCCAGAAGATTCCCCCATTTCGCGCCCCCCGGCACATATCCTCCGTATCGTCACATTTAGTGGCAATACCCAATGAGGTCCCCAGGGGGGGAGGGGATGAAACGCGTGCCATCAGGGCGGACGGCGCCCCGCCCCGGCGGGCCCGGACACGTTCCGTGAGGGGATCCGCTCCGGGGGCTACCGAGGCGCGCGCCCTCCTCGGCTGCGGGTCAGCCTCAGCCGCGGGTCAGCGCGGTGGAGGTGGGACCCGGGTCGGCGCCGGTGCCCGAGATCGGGGGGAGCACCACGGCCATGATCGCCATGAGCGCGGCCAGCAGGACGACGGGGAGCAGGACGCCGGAGAACGGGCGGCGGCGGGCCGGCAGGGCCTCCGCGGTGATCAGTCCGGTGGCGAAGGACGACAGGGACTCCGCCAGGTCCGGATCCTCCGCGTAGAGCCGGTCGGCGATTCCGTCGAGGGTGCGCTTCTCGCGAGTGGACAGGCCCATGTTCTCGATCCCCCGGTGGCTGACGATGACGCGAAGGATTTTAATGGCATTTTGTCCGGTTTTGCCAAGCCGGTGAGGTAGATCTTCACCCCCGTGCCCTGGCCCTGGCCCTCCGGCCGGGCCCCGGGCTACTCCGCGCCGTCCGGCCGCGACAGCGCCTCCGCGCCGCTCACGATCTCGGTGAGCTCGGTGGTGATCTCGGCCTGGCGCGCGGAGTTGGCCCGGCGGGTGAGCGCGCCGATCAGCTCGTGGGCGTTCTCGGTGGCCGACATCATCGCCTGCCGGCGGGCGGCGTGCTCGGCGGCGCTGGACTCCAGCAGCATGCTCCAGATCCGGCCCCGGACGTACTGCCTCAGCAGCGGGTCGAGCACGGACCCCGCGGCCGGCTCGAACTCGTACGGCGGCAGGGGCCCGGGGACCGAGCCCTCGGCGCCGCCGCCGATCTCCATCTCCTCCAGCTCCAGGGGCAGGATCCGGCGCACCCGGGTCTGCTGGGTCAGCATGGAGACGAACTCGGTGAACACGACGTGCACCTCGCCCACCCCGCCGTCCCGGGTGGGCCTGTCGAAGGCCTCCACCAGCGTCTGGCCGATCTCGGCGGCGACCTCGTAGGAGGGATGGTCCGACAGCCCGACCCAGTCCCGCTCGCTGCGCCGGTGCCGGAAGCGGTAGAAGTCCACCGCCTTGCGGCCCGCGAGGTAGAACACCGGCTCCTTGCCCTGCCCGCTCAGGAGCGCCGCCAGCGCGTCCCCCTGGCGCAGCACGTTGTTGTTGAAGCCGCCGCAGAAGCCCCGGTCGCTGCTCATCAGCAGCACCGCCACGCGCGAGGTGTCGGGCCTGCGGTTGAGCAGCGCGTGGTCCAGATGGATGTCGTGGCTGACGAGGATGGAGGCCGCCCTGGTGATCTCCATGGCGTACGGCCTGGCGGAGTCGAGGCGCTGGCGGGCCTTGGGGATCCGGGAGGAGGCGATGAGCTCCTGGGCCCGAGTGATCTTGGCCGTCGACGTGATGGAGCGGATGCGCGCGCGGATCGCGCGGAGCTCGGCGCCCATGCTGCCTCCCCGGGATCTGCGGCCGGCCGGGATGCCGTCACGATGGGCCCTGCCCCCGGTGGTCCGCGGCACGGCCGGGGGAGTGAGAGTTTGCCAATTAATGATCCGTGTGTGCCTCTGGAAGTCTTATGTAGGCTTATGTCAACGTTTGCCCCCGTTAGGAGATCAAGGGGGCGCGATTCCGAGTCATCGCCGCACGGCTGCTAACGTGAGGTCGCTGACTTCCTTTAAGACCCGTCCCGTGAGGCGGGAAAGGTGGTGTTTCTTTTGGCTGACGCCATTTCGCATGCCCATGGCAGCGCACGCGCGGTCCTCGAAGGACCCGACATCAACCGCGCGCTGATCCGCATCTCCCACGAGATCCTCGAGCGCACCAAGGGTGCCGAGGACATCGTCCTGCTCGGGATCCCCACGCGGGGCGTCCACCTGGCCCGGCGCCTGGCCGCCTGCATCAAGCAGTTCGAGGGCCGCTCGGTGCCCGTCGGATCCCTCGACGTGACGATGTACCGCGACGACCTCCGCCTGCGCCCGGCCCGCGCGCTGGGCCGCACCGAGCTGCCGGCCGACGGCATAGACGGCAGGATCGTCGTCCTCGTCGACGACGTCCTCTACTCCGGCCGCACCGTCCGCTCCGCGCTCGACGCGCTCAACGACCTGGGCCGCCCGCAGGCCGTCCAGCTCGCCGCCCTGGTGGACCGGGGCCACCGCGAGCTGCCCATCCGCGCCGACTACGTGGGCAAGAACCTCCCGACCTCCAAGTCCGAGATCGTCAAGGTCTACCTGGAGGAGAACGACGGCCGCGACGCGGTCCTGCTGCTGAAGGAGGACGACAAGTGAAGCGGCACCTGATCTCGGCGGCCGACCTGAGCCGTGACGACGCCCTGCTCATCCTCGACACCGCCGACGAGCTGGCGAAGATCTCCGAGCGGTCCATCAAGAAGCTGCCGACCCTGCGCGGCCGTACCGTGGTCAACCTCTTCTTCGAGGACTCCACCCGGACCAGGATCTCCTTCGAGGCCGCGGCCAAGCGCCTGTCGGCCGACGTCATCAACTTCTCCGCCAAGGGCTCCAGCGTCTCCAAGGGCGAGTCGCTCAAGGACACCGCGCTCACCCTGGAGGCGATGGGCGCCGACGCCGTCGTCATCCGGCACGGCGCCTCCGGCGCGCCGCACCGCCTGGCCGGCTGGGTGCGCGGCAGCGTCGTCAACGCCGGTGACGGCACCCACGAGCACCCCACCCAGGCCCTGCTCGACGCCTTCACCATGCGCCGCCGCCTGGGCCCGCTGGAGGGCAGGAAGGTCACCATCGTCGGCGACGTGCTGCACAGCCGGGTGGCCCGCTCCAACGTGCTGCTGCTGAACACGCTCGGCGCCGAGGTGACCCTGGTCGCCCCGCCCACCCTGCTCCCGGTGACCGTGGACTCCTGGCCGTGCGAGGTCTCCTACGACCTCGACGCCGTGCTGCCCAAGTCGGACGTGGTGATGATGCTGCGCGTGCAGCGCGAGCGGATGAACGCCGCCTTCTTCCCCACCGAGCGCGAATACAGCCGCCGCTACGGCCTCGACCGCGACCGCGTCGCCAAGATGCACGACGACGCCATCGTGATGCACCCCGGCCCGATGAACCGGGGAATGGAGATCGCGGCCGAGGTGGCCGACTCTCCGCGCTCGACGATCGTCGAGCAGGTCGCCAACGGCGTGACCACTCGCATGGCCGTTCTTTACCTGCTGCTTGGCGGCGCCGACCTCGGGGGAGAGATCCAGTGACCACCATCGTCATCAAGGGCGCGAAGATCCTCGGCGGCGAGCCGGCCGACATCCTGATCCGCGACGGCGTCGTGGCGGAGGTCGGCCAGGGGCTGAGCGGCGACGAGACGGTCGACGCCCGGGGCCTCATCGCCCTGCCCGGCCTGGTCGACCTCCACACCCACCTGCGCGAGCCCGGCCGCGAGGACGCCGAGACCGTCGAGACCGGCACCCGGGCCGCCGCCCTGGGCGGCTACACCGCGGTGCACGCCATGGCCAACACCGACCCGGTCGCCGACACCGCCGGTGTCGTCGAGCAGGTCTGGCGCCTGGGCCAGGAGGCCGGCCACTGCGACGTGCGGCCGGTCGGCGCCGTCACCGTCGGCCTGCAGGGCGAGCGGCTGGCCGAGCTCGGCGCGATGGCCGACTCCGCCGCGCGGGTCCGCGTCTTCTCCGACGACGGCAAGTGCGTCTCCGACGCGGTGCTCATGCGCCGCGCGCTGGAGTACGTCAAGGCCTTCGACGGCGTGGTCGCCCAGCACGCCCAGGAGCCGCGCCTGACCAAGGACGCGCAGATGAACGAGGGCGCGGTCTCCGGCAGGCTCGGCCTGACCGGCTGGCCCGCGGTCGCCGAGGAGGCGATCATCGCCCGCGACTGCCTCCTCGCCGCGCACGTCGGCTCCCGCCTGCACGTCTGCCACCTGTCCACCGCGGGCTCCGTGGAGATCGTCCGCTGGGCCAAGTCGAAGGGCTGGAACGTCACCGCCGAGGTGACCCCGCACCACCTGCTCCTGACCGACGACCTCGTCGAGGACTCCCCGGTGGGCTCCTACAACCCGATCTACAAGGTCAACCCGCCGCTGCGCACCCGCGCGGACGTGCAGGCGCTGCGCGAGGCCCTGGCCGACGGCACGATCGACTGCGTCGCCACCGACCACGCCCCGCACCCGGTCGAGGACAAGGAGACCGAGTGGGCCGCCGCGGCCATGGGCATGATCGGCCTGGAGACGGCGCTGTCGGTGGTCCAGGAGGCGATGGTGGAGACCGGGCTGCTCGACTGGGCCGGCGTCGCCGAGCGCATGTCCCACGCCCCGGCCAGGATCGGCCGGCTCCAGGGCCACGGGCAGCCGATCGAGGCCGGCGCCCCGGCCAACATCACCCTCTACGACCCGGCCGTCCGCGCCGAGGTCGACCCGGCCGGCTACGCCTCCAAGAGCCGCAACACGCCGTACGAGGGCAGGGCCCTCCCCGGCCGTGTCGTGGCCACCTTCCTGCGCGGCAGGCCCACCGTCCTGGACGGGAAGCTCGCGTGAGGACCCCCGCCCGCCGGGCATGCCCGGCGGGTGTCCCACATCGTGGAGGCGCCCTCCTCAAAGCGCCGGACATTTCATACTTTCTTTTGCGGAGCAATGACCGAGATGATCGGGGTGTTTGAGTGACCGCAGTGCTAGTTCTGGAAGACGGCCGTGTCTTCCACGGGGTCCCCTACGGCGCCGAGGGCGAGACCTTCGGCGAGATGGTCTTCAACACCGGGATGACCGGCTACCAGGAGACGCTCACCGACCCCTCCTACCACCGCCAGATCGTCGCGATGACCGCGCCGCACATCGGCAACACCGGGGTCAACGACGAGGACCCCGAGTCCTCGCGGGTCTGGGTCTCCGGCTACGTGGTCCGCGAGCCCGCGCGCGTGTCCTCCAACTGGCGCGCCAACCGCTCCCTCGACGACTACCTCAAGGAGCAGGGCGTCGTCGGCATCGCCATCGCCGGCACCCGCGCCCTCACCCGCCATCTGCGTGAGCGTGGCGCGATGCGCGCCGGGGTCTTCTCCGGCGCGGCCCTCGCCCCGGTGGAGGAGCTGCTGGAGCGCGTCCGGCGCAGCCCCGAGATGGAGGGCGCCGACCTGGCCGGCGAGGTCTCCACCGCGCAGCCGTACATCGTGCCGGCGGTCGGCGCCAAGCGCTTCACCGTGGCGGCCGTCGACCTCGGCATCAAGGCCATGACCCCGCACCGGATGGCCGAGCGGGGCTGCGAGGTGCACGTCCTGCCGGCCGACAGCACCGCCGCCGACATCCTCGCCCTCGACCCGGACGGGGTCTTCTTCTCCAACGGCCCCGGCGACCCCGCCACCGCCGACGGGCCGGTCGAGGCGCTGCGCGGCGTCCTCGAGGCCGGCACGCCGTTCTTCGGCATCTGCTTCGGCAACCAGCTCTTCGGCCGGGCCCTGGGCCTGGGCACCTACAAGCTGCGCTACGGCCACCGCGGGGTCAACCAGCCGGTCCAGGACCGGCGCACCGGCAAGGTGGAGATCTCCGCGCACAACCACGGCTTCGCCGTGCAGGCCCCCCTGGAGGGGCGCTTCGAGACGCCGTACGGCCCGGCGGAGGTCAGCCACGTCAACCTCAACGACGACTGCGTCGAGGGACTGCGGCTGCTCGACCGCCCCGCCTTCAGCGTCCAGTACCACCCCGAGGCCGCGGCCGGCCCGCACGACTCCGCCGGCCTGTTCGACCAGTTCTGCGCGCTGATGGAAGCGGCGAGGGGACGGGCGGGCACGGTGGCCGGAGCGGGCGACGGGCCGGGCGTGACCACGGCGGGAGCCGCCACAGGACAGGCCGCGGACCGGGAGCCGGGCGCCGAAACGGAGGGGAACAAGGATGCCTAAGCGCACGGACATCCAGTCGGTCATGGTGATCGGCTCCGGGCCGATCGTGATCGGGCAGGCCTGCGAG
>NZ_JBSFPS010000112.1:0-29252 GCF_053588315.1 Streptosporangium sp. NPDC003464
GGGGGGGGGGCCGGCCGGCCGGGTCGGGGCCCCCGCCGCCGGGGGCGGTGCGGGAGGGGATCCCGCACGGCCCGCTCCATCCGGTCAGCGCGCGGTGACCTCGGCGAAGTGGCAGGCCACGGGGTGGCCGTTGCCGCGGTCGACGAGCGGGGGCTCCTCGGTGGCGCAGATGTCCTGGGCCTTCCAGCAGCGGGTGCGGAAGCGGCAGCCGCTCGGCGGGTCCAGGGGGCTCGGCACGTCTCCGGTGAGGATGACGCGCTCCCTGGCGCGCTCCTCCTTCGGGTTGGCCATGGGGGCGGCCGACAGGAGCGCCTGGGTGTAGGGGTGGGCGGGACGGTCGTAGAGGTCGTCCCGGGGGCCGGTCTCGATGACCTTGCCCAGATACATCACCGCGACCCGGTCGGAGATGTGGCGGACCACCGACAGGTCGTGCGCGATGAAGATGTAGGCCAGTCCCAGTGACTCCTGCAGGTCCTCCAGCAGGTTCACCACGCCCGCCTGGACCGACACGTCCAGCGCGGAGACCGGCTCGTCGAGCACCAGCAGCTTCGGCTCCAGGGCCAGCGCCCTGGCGATGCCGACCCGCTGGCGCTGGCCGCCGGAGAACTCGTGCGGGTAGCGGTTGCCGTGCTCGGGGCTGAGGCCGACCAGTTGCAGCAGCTCGGCCACCCGCTCCGGCCCGCCGTCCTTCCAGCGCTCGTGGACCTTCAACGGCTCGGCGATGATGTCGTTGACCGGCATCTTCGGGTTGAGCGAGGCGTAGGGGTCCTGGAAGACGATCTGCATGTCGCGCCGTACGGGCTGCAGCTGCTTGGACGACAGCGTGGTGAGCTCCTGGCCCTGGAAGCGCACCGAGCCCGAGGTGGGCTTGTGCAGCTGCAGGATCGCCCGGCCGGTCGTCGACTTGCCGCAGCCGGACTCACCCACCACGCCGAGGGTCTCGCCCTCGTCCACATGCATGGAGACCCCGCTGACGGCCTGGACATGGGCCACCACCCGGCGCAGGAAACCACCGCCCCGGACGGGGAAGTTCATCACCAGGTCGTTGACCTCCAGCAGGTGGGCGCCGCCGGCGGGCTCGCGCTCCGGGGCGGGCGTCTCCTCGGTCTTCACACTCATGCCAGAGTCTCGCTCTCGGTGCGGAAGAACACGGTCGGGTCCTCGACCGCGGCCAGCCGGTCCCAGTGGTGGCAGGCCGCGAAATGCCCGCCGCTGTCGGTCTCGGCCAGCTCCGGCTCGGCCGTCCTGCACTTGTCGTCGGCCAGCGGGCAGCGCGGCGAGAAGGGACAGCCGGTCGGCAGGTTGATCAGTGACGGGGGAGTGCCCTTGATCGGGCGGAGCCGGCTGCCGGAGTTCTCCAGGGACGGAATCGAGCCGAGCAGGCCGGCCGTGTACGGCATGCGGGGCTCTTCGAACACCGGGTCGGTGTCGCCGACCTCGACCGGGCGCCCGGCGTACATGACCAGCACCCGGTGTGCCATGCCCGCGATGACGCCCAGGTCGTGCGTGATGAGCACGATCGCGGCGTTGACCGCGTCCTTGACCTCCAGGAGCTTCTCCAGGATCTGCGCCTGGACGGTCACGTCGAGGGCCGTGGTCGGCTCGTCGGCGATGATGATGTCGGGGTTGTTGATGACCGCCATGGCGATCATCGCGCGCTGGCGCATGCCGCCGGAGAACTCGTGCGGGTAGCTGCGCAGCCGGGCCTCGGCCTGCGGGATGCCGACGAGGTCGAGCATCTCCTTGGCGCGGGCCAGCGCCGTCTTGCGCGGCATCAGCTCATGCGCGAGCACCGCCTCGGCGAGCTGGTCGCCGACCGTGTGTACCGGGTTCAGCGCGGTCATCGGGTCCTGGAAGACCATCGCGATCTTCCGGCCGCGCAGGCTCCGCTGCTTGCGGGCCGACATCTTCAGCATGTCCTCACCGCGGAAGAGGATCTGCCCCTTGACCCGGGCGCTCTTGGGCAGCAGGCCCATGACCGCCAGCGAGGAGACCGACTTGCCGGAGCCCGACTCGCCGACGATGCCCAGCACCTCGCGCTCGCGCAGGCTGTAGGAGACTCCCCGGACCGCGCGGACGAGGCCGTCCTCGGTGGGGAACTCCACCGTCAGGTCGTCGACCCGGAGGATCTCCTCCTCCGACGGAGGCCGTACGGCGTCGAGGTTGAGACCGACGTGCACCTCGCCGGCGGCGTCGAGCACGTTGGGGGCGATGTCATAGGTGTGCACGTCGCCCTTGCGGGGCTCGATCGGCACGTTAGGAGTCGTCATTAGGCACGCACCCGGGTCTGTCGGGGGTCGAAGGCGTCACGCAGGCCGTCGCCGATGAAGTTGATCGACAGCGCGATCGTGATGATGAACACGCCGGGCCACCAGAACAGCCACGGGCGGACCACCATCGCGCTGCGGTAGCGGCTGATCAGCTGGCCCAGCGAGGTGTCCGGCGCCTGGATGCCGAGGCCCAGGAAGGACAGCGCCGACTCCAGCAGCACCGCGCTGGCGATGCCCAGGGTGGCACTGACGATGATCACACCGATGGTGTTGGGCAGGATGTGGCGGAAGATGATCCGGCTCGGCCGCGTGCCGATCGCGCGGGCGGCCTCCACGAACTCCTTCTCCCGCAGGGAGAGGAACTCGCCGCGGACCAGTCGGCCCAGCGTCGGCCAGGTCACCAGGCCCAGGAAGAGTCCGAGGACGACGGCCCCGCTGTCACCCATCATCCGGCCGACCACGGCGGCGATGACGAGGACCGGAATGGTGATCATCACGTCGGTGAGGCGCATCAGCACCGCCTCGATCCGGCCCCGGAAGTAGCCGGCCAGCGCGCCGACGACGGTGCCGCTGAGGGTCGCGACGATGCCGACGATGAACGCGATGATGATCGACTGCTGGGCGCCGCGCATGGTGAGCGCGAAGTAGTCGATGCCGATGTCGTCCTGGCCGAACGGGTGCTCGCCGAGGTGGATGCCGGTGCCGCCGAGGAACTCGGGGATCAGGCTGAGGGTCGGCCTGCCCTGGTTGGTCAGCGCGCCGGTGTCGAGGTAGTTCTTGTCCCACCAGCCGGGGATGCCGGCGAAGCCGATGGAGCTGAACGCCAGGATGATGACGAGACCGAACATGATCATCCCGGCCAGCGCGGCGCGGTGCCGGAAGAAGCGGCGGCGGACCATCTGGCCCTGCGTCCGGGCGACGATCGCCATGCCCTGCGAATCGGATGCGGTGTCAGGTCCCGTGGCCTGCGCATTGAGCGTCATGGGTGGTTCTCCGATTTCAGGACAGCCGGATGCGCGGGTCGAGGTACGCGTAGAGGATGTCGGCGATCATGTTGAAGACGACGATCGCGGTCCCGGTGACGATGAAGAACGCCATGACCGGGGCGGGGTCCACCTCCCGCAGGCCGTTGATGAACAGGTTGCCCATGCCCTGCCAGCCGAAGACGTTCTCGGTGACCACCGCGCCGCCGATGACGCCGGCGAAGTCGAAGGCCATCAGGGTGGTGACCGGGATGAGCCCGTTGCGGAAGGCGTGCTTGACCACGACGGTCCGCTCCGGCAGGCCCTTGGCGCGGGCCGTGCGGACGTAGTCCTGGTTCATGACCTCCAGCATGCTCGCCCGGCTGTAGCGCGTGTAGGTGGCCAGGGAGATCAGGATGAGCGCCAGGCTCGGCAGCAGCAGGTGGCCGGCCGAGTCCAGGTTCAGCTGCCAGAAGTCGCCCTTGAAGTTGGGGGTCCGTGCGCCGATCGTCGAGATCGGGCGGCCGCGCACCACCTTGCTGTAGGAGTCGAACGCCTGGAGCATGTGGTCCACGAAGATCACGGCGCCGGTGAACAGGCCGGTCAGCACGGCGGCGGTGGTCGCCTGCCGGCGCTGGATCCCGCCGAGGCCGTAACCGAGGCCGACGCAGACCGCGACCGTCAGCAGGGCGAGACCGATGATCTCCAGCCAGGTCGGGTCGACCAGCAGCGGGTCGAGCACCTGTGAGGCCAGCGCGCCGATCAGGGCGGCGGCGAGGGCGGCGTACAGCGGTCCGCGCTGGCGCAGCCCGGCGGACAGGACGGTGAAGCCCACCGCGGCGGCGGCCGACATGGCCAGGACGAGCGGGAGGCCGAAGCCGGGGTCGGCGAACCAGCGGGTCACCGAGAGCAGGGTGAACAGCGCACCGCTGATCACGGCGCCGACGAGGAAGGCGAGGAACCGCCGCTTGCGGTCGCCCACGGTGAGCGCGCCGAATATCAGGCCGCCGACCAGTGCCAGGAGGCCGATGACGGTCGGCGGGATGCCGGGGTCCTTCAGCCAGTTGTTGAACTCGATGGCCATGTACTGCTTGAGCATCACCGCGACCCAGAAGAGCGGCAGGGAGAAGCAGACGAAGGCGGCGAAGGTGACGGTGTAGTCGAAGCCGCTGTACTGGCGCAGGGCGGAGACGATGCCGATGACGATGCCGACGACGATCGCCAGCACGGTGGCGGCGAGCACGAGC
Source organism: Streptosporangium sp. NPDC003464 (assembly GCF_053588315.1). NCBI lineage: Bacteria > Bacillati > Actinomycetota > Actinomycetes > Streptosporangiales > Streptosporangiaceae > Streptosporangium > Streptosporangium sp. NPDC003464. The sequence goes on from NZ_JBSFPS010000112.1 coordinate 4,480, forward strand.
TGGAGGGTGGCCGACAGGGCGTGGCCGAGAAGGGGGGCGACGTCCTGGCCGTCGCGGTTGACGCCGAGCTCGCCCCGGACGATGCGGCCGAGCCAGCCCAGGTAGCGGAGCGGGATCGGGGTGTTGAGCTCCATCCGCTCGGTGCGGTCGGCGATCTTGTTTGCCTTGTTGGGGCTGTTGTCCTGGCGGAGGTCTTCCAACGGGTCGCCCGAGAGCGCCGTCAGCACGAAGATGATGAAGGTGGCCGCCAGGAGGACGAAGAACGAGATGACCAGTCTCCGCGCGATGAAGACGATCATTACGTCACCTCCTGCTCATTCGAAGGGACTATATGTGCGGGTCAGGGCCGGAACCAGAGGTTTGTGATCCTCCGGTCCCGGCCCTGGGTGGTTGGTGTTCCATCAACCGCACGCGACGGTCAGGGAACGGGCCCTAGAACGAGGGGGTTACGCCAGGCTCCACTTGTCCATGTTCCAGGTGATGGTCGACTGCGCGGGGTTCGGGACGACGTTCTGAACCGCCTCGTCCCACGCGCTGAGGCCCGGGTGCTGGAACAGCGGGATCGTGGCCAGGTCGGCCCAGAGGTTCTTCTCGATCTCAGCGATGATCGGGTCCTGCGCGGCCAGGTCGACGGTCGCGTTCAGCTTCGTGATGAGCTCGTCGACCTTCTTGCTGGAGTAGCAGCCGTTGTTGTTGCCCTTGTTCTCGCCGTCACACTTCTTCGGCGTGGTGAAGGTGGAGGCCCAGCCGCTGACCAGGGAGGAGCCCGACCAGGCGTACAGCGCCACGTCGTAGCCGTTGGCCGGCATCACGGTGCCGAAGAAGTCCTCGGAGCCCTTGTCGACGACCTTGAAACCGGCCTTGTTGCAGGAGTCGATGATGAGCTGCACGGCCGCGGTGCGGCGCGGGTTCGGGGTCTGGTAGCCGACCTTGACCTCGAGGCCGGTCTTGCCCGCCTTCTCCAGGAGCGCCTTGGCGCCCTCGATGTCCTGCTGGGCGTAGACGCCGGCGCCGCCGCTGGCAGAGATGACCGCGGCGCTGTTGGCCTGGAACGGGGCGACGTTGCGGATCTCCAGAGGCTTGGCCTCCGGCGCGACGGGCTTGATCAGGTTGTCGACGATGAGCTGCCGGGGCACGCACTTGGCGAAGGCCTCACGCAGCGTCTTGTCCTTGAACGGGCTGGAGTCGAAGTTGAAGTCCAGGTGCTCGTAGGTGTATTCGTCGCTGAGGTTGACCTTGACGCCCTCGATGGCCTTGAGCTGGTTGAGCACGTCGGGGCCGGGCTGCGGCTCGACGATCTGGACCTCACGGTTCTGCAGCGCCTGGGCCTGCTCGTCCAGGGCGATGAAACGCTCCACGACGGTCGGGGTGGCCGCCGGGGTGCCCCACCACTTGTCGTTGGCGACGAAGGTCAGCGACTGACCGGCGTCCATCTTGGAGAGCTTGTACGGGCCCGAGGAGGGGATCAGGTCGGCCGCGGGCAGCGTGCCCTCGGAGACCCAGCCGTCGTTGAAGAACTTGATGGACTTCTCGAGCTTCTTGGCGTCGGTGTCCTTGACCGCCGCGATGAACTCGTCCTCGGACAGGCCGCCCTGCTTGGCGACCACGTGGGCCGGCAGGATCTCGGTCGCGCCGGGGCCGTTGGCCACCCAGTCGGCGAAGGGCTTGTCGTAGATGAGGGAGAACTTCTTGCCGCCCTTGTCGCACTCGGGCAGCTTGGTGTCCTGGACGCCCTCGTTGCCGGAGGAGGAGAAGCCCTTGATCTTGCCGGACTTGAAGCCCCACCAGAGCATGACGTCGTCGCAGTCGATCGGCACGCCGTCCGACCAGACGGCCTTGTCGCTGATGGTGTATTCGACGGTCAGCGGGTCGTCGGAGGTCTTCTCGTAGGTGCCGAAGTCCTTGTCGGGCGTGATGGCGCCCTTGTCACCGTAGATCCAGAAGCCCGTCAGCACGCGCTGGAGGGGGCCCGCGTTGCGGGTGGCGTTCTCCGCGACGGTGTTGTTGTTGTAGGAGTGGAACTCCTGCTCGTAGGCATAGGTGATGGTCTGGGCCGCCGGAGCCGAGGCTGACGCCGAGCCCGGCGAGGTCGGCGCGCTCGTCCCGGCGTCGTTACCCGCGCAGGCGGTCAGCAGGAGCGCACCTCCCGCCACAGCAGCTAGAAACTTGCCAGATGTCCGCGATTGGAACACGCCAGCACTCCTTTAATTGTCCGGTCTGAGGTCAGCCGCCAGCATTGGTCGAACAAAGCTGAGCACCGTGACTCTCTCCTGGACAAGTAGGACGACTTGGGTGTTGCAGACCTGAGACCGGCACCGCCCCAAGCTGTAACAAAGTCGGGCGTGAAGCGCCAAACTTCCCAATTGGGGCGGATAGGGAAAAACGTAACGTTTGACCGAATAGTCCCAGTATGTGAGATAACAGAGAGTAGCCGGAGCGAGTTCCGCGCCAAGGATCTCCGATGTTCGAAAGGTGGGGCAAGCAGTTCGGAAACTTCCGCCGGGATCACACTTGCGATCACTCCGGGTAGTCGGGCGGTGGGGTTTTCGGCGCTCCGGAATCCGTGGCATGGCATGGCCGCGACGATGGCGCGGGCCGTGTCGCAGGAACCGTCGGAGGGTGGGCTGTACGGGAATTCCTTTTCCCCTGCGGGTTTCTGGCCCAGCAATAGGATGAAAAATCATCCTATGAATGGAATTTTTACGCCGTCCCCGTTGTGTGCGCGCCTTTCTGCGGCCGCCAGGCCGTACGCCCGTCGGCGGGCTCGGAGGGGGCGTCCGCCGCGGGACGGCCGACTCCGGCCGGACTTGACGGGACGGCCGGCACGATGGCCCGATCCTTGCGGACATTGGCACCCGGGCCACTCGTGGGGCCACGTCCGCGACCCCCATGATTGGGCCCATGTCAACGACTCTTCAGACGCGTGAGCGCGGACTGCATCGCGCCTGGATCGTGGCGGGAGTCGCGTTCGTGGCCATTCTCGGCGCGGCCGGATTCCGGGCCACGCCCGGGGTGCTGATCACCCCGCTCCAGCAGGAGTTCGGCTGGTCCCGGGGCACGATTTCGCTGGCCGTCTCGGTCAACCTCATGCTCTACGGCCTGACGGCCCCGTTCGCCGCAGCCCTCATGAACCGCTTCGGCATGCGCCGGGTGGTGGCGTGCGCGCTGCTGCTAGTCGCGGCCGGCAGCGGGTTCACCATCCTGATGAACGCCCCCTGGCAGCTCGTCCTGTGCTGGGGAGTCCTGGTCGGCCTCGGCACCGGGTCGATGGCCCTGGTCTTCGCCGCCACCCTCACCGAGCGCTGGTTCGTCCGCCACCGCGGCCTCGTCACCGGCATCCTCACCGCGGGCGGCGCCACCGGACAGCTCATCTTCCTGCCGGTCCTCGCCCACCTCGCCGCCGCCCAGGGCTGGCGCTCGGCCGCCGTCACGGTCACCGTCGCCGCCCTCGCCGTGGTCCCCCTGGTCTGGTTCCTGCTGCGCGACCGCCCCGAGGAGGTCGGCACCACCGCCCTGGGGGCCGATCCCGGCGCGGCCGCCCCCGCTCCGCCCGCCAGGACCGGCGGGGCCGCCGCGCACGCGCTCACCGTGCTGTGGACGGCCGCGCGGACCCGGCCCTTCTGGCTGCTCGCCGGCGGGTTCGCGATCTGCGGGATGAGCACCAACGGCCTGGTCGGCACCCACTTCATCCCTGCCGCCCACGACCACGGCATGGCCGAGCCGACCGCCGCGGGGCTCCTCGCCCTGGTCGGGATCTTCGACGTCGTCGGGACCGTCGCGTCCGGCTGGCTGAGCGACAAGGTCGACTCGCGGGTCCTGCTCGGGGCCTACTACGGGCTGCGCGGGCTGTCGCTGATGGTCCTCCCCAGCCTGTTCGGGGCCACCGCCGAGCCCAGCATGCTCGTCTTCATCATCTTCTACGGCCTCGACTGGGTGGCCACCGTACCGCCCACCGTGGCCCTGTGCCGGCAGATCTACGGCTCCGAGGGCGCGGTGGTGTTCGGCTGGGTCTTCGCCTCCCACCAGGTCGGCGCGGCCGTCGCCGCGGTGGGCGCGGGACTCGCCCGCGACCACTTCGGCGCCTACGACCTCGCCTGGTACGCTGCCGGATTCCTCTGCCTGATCGCGGCCCTGATGTCGGTCGCCATCGCGAAGAAGGCATCCTTGAGAGCGTGAACGAGCGGAACAGGTCAGTCGGCGGGCAGGGCAGCGGATCGGTGGCACGGCGGGCGGGGGCCTCGTGACCGGCCAGAAGGTGCTACCGCTCGTGGTCAGGATCGAGCGGGCGGCCCCTCCGGAGCGCACCGACGCCCTGGAGGCGGCCGCGCTGGCCGTGCTGACCCTGCTCGACGACCCCCGGGCCGGCGGCGAGGGCGAGTGGACCCAGGCGGTCCGCTCCTGGGAGGAGATCGGGATCAGGAAGGTCGTCCGGCGGGCGCGCGGGGCCGAGTGGCGCCGGGTGCTCGACCTGCCCGGCATCACGGTGACCTCCGGCACCGCCGAGGTGCGGGTCCACCCGCCGGTGCCCCTCGACGACTGGCCCAAGGACCTGTCCAGGCTCCAGGTCTCCGGCACCGAACTGACCGACCCGGCCCCGCCGGGACCGGCGGGGGAGGTGACGCTCTGGATCAACCCGGAGCTGGAGATGTCGGCGGGCAAGGCCATGGCCCAGGCCGGGCACGCGGCCCAGCTCGCCTGGTGGGGGAGTGACGGGCCGGCCCGGCAGGCGTGGCGGGAGCGGGGACTGGCGGCCTCCGTACGGACCGCCGACCCCGCCGGATGGGCCGCGCTGACCGCCTCGGGGCTGCCGCTGGTCCGGGACGCGGGGTTCACCGAGATCGAGCCCGGGTCCTGCACCGTCGTCGCGGACGCCCCGTGGCTGCGCCAGGGCGGCTTCCGGCCCGCGGCCTCAGGCCCGCTCAGGTCACCCTGACGATGTCGGCGAGCACACCTCCCCCAGGGGCCGGCCGGGCCTCCGACGGGCCGTCGCGGAACGTCAGATGCTCGACGGTGACGGTCTCGTCCCCCGCCGCCCGGAGCCCGGGACCGTCGACGCCGACGGCGGACAGATCGGGGTGAGTCCTCGCCTCACGCGAGGTGGCGTGGAACCGGAGTTCCACCTGACGTTCTACGGACATCCGCGAATCATCGCAGGTAGGTGTCCCCTCGCAGTTGGGAGGCACTCGTTCCCGAAGTGTGATGGGGATCGCGCACGAGAAAACCGGATTTGTCGTACGCTCCCGATCGTGCTCGATGGGTTGGGTGGGACTCCGGGGACCCGGGGGACGGGTTCCGTGCCGACGTATGTGACCGCGGAGGCGGACACGTCGGAGCTGCCGAAGGTCACCGTCGACGACCGGTCGAGGCCGCCGGCCACCCCGTCGAGGTCGCCGATCAAGAAGTCCCGCATCGGTGACCTGCCGATGCGCGTGATCTACCGGATTCTCGCCGTGGCCACCGCGGTGGTCGTGGCCGCCGTCGCGGCCGTGGTCGGTTTCACCTACTCCGGCTCCTCAGATCAGCCGGGCGAGGGAGCGTCGGGGCAGATCGCCGCGCCATCTGCCGCGACGCCCTCGCCCGGTGTCAGCTCGCCGGCCGCGCCCTCTCCCACCGCTCCCTCCCCCACCGCGTCCCCGGCCCAGGCGTCCCTGTCGCCCTCGCCGACCGCGAGCGCGGCCGGCTCGCAGGGGCCGAGCGCGGCGGTGGTGGTGGCTCTGGCCGACCCCCGCGTCCCCGAGCTCCCGCGTGACAGGCGCCTCGGCCGGCTGCCCGGCAAGGAGCACAAGACCAAGCGCCGCCTGCAGGACGCCAAGTCGGGAGTCTCGCTGGCCCGGCTCGGCAAGCCGTGGAAGGTCTTCGGCGCCTCGCCGTTCGCCACCCGGCAGGTGCTGCCGAGGGCGAAGGGCGTGCCCACCCGGGCGATGCTCGTGAGCTGCCCCGTGCCGATCAAGGTGCAGGAGAGCCCGAAGCACACCGCCCTGCTGGCCGCCCGCTGGACGCTCAACCACCACCCCAAGGGCTCCAGGATCGGATGGACCGCCTCCCAGCCGATCAAGGACGGCTGGCTGCTCGGCTACCGGGTGACGTACAAGGTCAAGGGCAAGACCCGGCTGTCCATGGCCGCCGTCGCCGTGACCGAGGTGCCCGGCGCCAAGCCCGCCATGGTCTTCGTGACGATCCCCGACGCCCAGCGGAAGAACTGGCGCGACATCAACACCGCGATCTCCTCGATCAGATTGAAGTAGGCACTGGCTGGGCAGGAATCGCCTTGTTCATCCGGCCTGATGGAAATCGGGGGATTTCATGGCCGATCTCTCCGCCGTCCGGCACGACTCCGCCGCCTTCCGCGACCTCGCCACGGCCGGACAGGTCACGGGCCGCTCCTCCGGATCCCCGGCCGGGCCGCCGACCCACCGCGCGGGCGCCGCGGGCCGGGCCCGCGGCTGAGGACGCCGGGCCCAGGGCGATCTCCGCGGGGGTCGGGCCGGGGCCCTGGAGGGAGGAGTCGTGGAACGACCGGCGTCTCCGGAGCGCAGGGGACCCGACGCCGAAGGGCGCGACAGGGAAGACCAGCCCAAGCCGTGGCGGTCCGAAGGGCTGCCCGGCGAGCCACCGGCCCCGCAGCGCCCGAAGATCAACTGGAAACGCTTCCTGCTCACACTCCTGGTGGTCTACGCGGGTTTCTTCCTCATCTCGTCGATCTTCGACAGCGGCGGGGTCGAGACGGTCTCCTACACCCAGTTCCTCCGGCAGGTGCAGGCCGGCAACGTCAAGGACATCTACGCCAAGGGCTTCTCCGTCCAGGGCGATCTGAAGAAGGCCGCCCAGGATCCCGACAGCGACAACCGCGGCTACACCAAGTTCTCCAGCGAGATCCCGGTCTTCGCCGACGAGGGCCAGCTCTACCGGCAGCTCGTCGCGGGGGGTGTGGAGATCAAGGCCGAGCCGGTCACCGGTGACCGCGGCTTCGTGGTCAACCTGCTGCTGTCACTGCTGCCCGTGCTGCTGCTGGCCGGCCTGTGGATCTGGTTCATGCGCCGCTCGGCGGCAGGCATGGTGGGCGGCGGAGGGCTGGGCGGCCTGGGCAGGTCCAAGGCGGCCACGCCGGTGGAGGCGGGCAAGGTCCGGGTCGACTTCGACGACGTCGCGGGCATCGACGAGGTGGAGAACGAACTCGCCGAGATCGTCGACTACCTCAAGGAGCCCGACAGATACCTCAGGCTGGGCGCCAAGCTCCCTAAGGGCGTGCTGCTCGCCGGCCCGCCCGGCACCGGCAAGACCCTGCTCGCCCGGGCCGTCGCGGGCGAGGCCGACGTGCCCTTCTTCTCGGCGGGCGCCTCGGAGTTCATCGAGATGATCGTGGGCGTCGGCGCGTCACGGGTGCGCGAGCTGTTCGAGGAGGCCCGCAAGGTCGCCCCGTCGATCATCTTCATCGACGAGATCGACGCGATCGGCCGGGTGCGCGGCGGCAGCACGATCGGCGGCCACGACGAGCGCGAGCAGACCCTCAACCAGATTCTCACCGAGATGGACGGCTTCACCGGCTCCGAGGGCGTCATCGTGATCGCGGCCACCAACCGGCCGGAGATCCTCGACCCGGCGCTGCTGCGGCCCGGCCGCTTCGACCGGACCGTCACGGTCTCCGCGCCGGACGCCGGTGGGCGGCTGGAGATCCTCAAGGTGCACACCCGCGGCGTGCCGCTCGCCGACGACGTGAACCTGGAGCGGCTCGCCAGGGCCACCCCCGGCATGACCGGCGCCGACCTGGCCAACCTCGTCAACGAGGCCGCGCTGCTCGCCGCCAAGCGGGACAACGCCGAGGTGCGGGCCCGCGACCTCGCCGACGCCCTGGAGAAGATCCTGCTCGGTACGGCCCGCGCGCTCGTGATCCCGCAGGAGGAGCGCAGGCGCACCGCCTACCACGAGGCGGGCCACGCGCTGCTCGGCATGCTCCAGCCCGGGGCGGACCCGGTCAGGAGGATCTCGATCATCCCGCGCGGCAGGGCGCTCGGCGTCACGCTCTCCACGCCCGACACCGATCGTTACGCCTACGACGAGAAGTATCTGCGCGGCCGGATCATCGGGGCCCTCGGCGGCATGGCCGCCGAGCAGGTCGTCTACAACCTCGTCACCACCGGCGCGGAGAACGACCTGGAGCAGGTCACCATGATCGCCCGGGGCATGGTCGGCCGCTGGGGCATGTCCTCCAGGATCGGCCCGCTGACCATCCTGCCGAGTTCCGCCGACGGCCAGCTCACGGCCGCTCCGGCCACCCTGGCCGCCGTGGACGAGGAGACCCGGCGCATCGTGGACGAGTGCTACGGGGTGGCCCTGCGCGTCCTGAGGGAGAACCGCGACCGCCTGGACGCCATCGTCATCGCCCTGCTGGAGCAGGAGACCCTGGGCGAGGCCGAGGCATATGCCGCCGCGGGACTGCCGCGCGGCGGACAGACGGAGTGGGGCGGGGAGGCGGCAGGAGGGACACGACGGGAAGGCGAGAAGGAGCGGTGAAGGGGAGCGAGGACTGCGGGGGAAGCGAGGGGAGGACGGGGGCTGTGGGTGAAGGCGGAGAAGGAGAAGCGGGGTGATACGGGGAAGCGGGAGATGCGGGGGAGGGCGAGGGGAGGGCGAGGAGAGCACGAGGAGAGGTGGTCGACCCGCGCTAGGCTCGATTGACGTGACCCAGATCGTTCTCGCCTCCGCTTCGCCCGCCCGCCTCGCCCTGCTCCGCAGCGCCGGACTCGACCCCAAGGTGATCGTCAGTGGGGTCGACGAAGAGGCCGTCACCGCAGACACCCCGAGCGAGCTCTGCCTCACCCTGGCCCGCGCGAAGGCCGCTGTCGTGGCCCGCGACCTGACCGAGGGCCTGGTCATCGGCTGTGACTCGGTGCTGGAGCTCGACGGCCGGGCCTACGGCAAGCCGTCCTCGGCCGAGGAGGCCGTCTCCCGATGGCAGGGCATGCGCGGCCGTGAGGGCCGGCTGCTCACCGGCCACTGCGTGATCGACGCCGCCGACGGGCGGGAGGTGGCCGAGGCGGCCGCCACGGTCGTGCGTTTCGGCACCCCCACCGACGCCGAGATCGCCGCCTACGTCGCCACCGGCGAGCCCCTCGCCGTCGCGGGCGCCTTCACCCTGGACGGCGCCGGCGGCTGGTTCGTCGACGGCATCGACGGCGACCACGGCAACGTCCTGGGCATCTCGCTGCCCCTCCTGCGCCGCCTTCTGACCACCCTCGGTGTCTCCGTGCCCGCCCTCTGGCAGCACGCCTGACCGCACCGCCTGTCCCGCGCGACGTCGCGCCTGTCCGGCGCCGTGTCGCGTCTGACCGCACCGCCCGTCATCGCCCGTCATCCATCTGTCACGCGCGACGTCGCACCTGTCGCGCGTCGCGCCGCGTCGCGCTCGCGGCGGCTAAGGGGGGCGGGGGCGGGCCCGCCCGCCGTCCGGGTCCCGCTCCCCTCGGGAGGGGGCCGCCACGGCGGCCGGTGCCCCGATCCGCCGCCCGGGGCCGTCGCCTTCTCGGGCAGGGGCCGCCATGGCGGGGGCGGGCCGGGCGGTGGTCCCCGGTGCCGTCGCGCGGTGATCCACCGATCCCGCTAATCTTCCGGGCATGGGTCATCTCCGCTCCTTTATGGACGGCATCGGGTTGTTTCTGCAGGGGCTGCGCTGGGTCGCGCGGAACCCCAGGTGGTGGCTGTTCGGGTTGATCCCCGCTCTGATCGTGTCCGTGCTCTACATGGTCGGCCTCTACTTCCTCGGCACCAACGCGGGAGACATCGCGGAGTGGGCGACGCCGTTCGCGAGCGGGTGGGGCGAGGCGGCACGGAACGCCCTCCGGGCCCTGCTCGGGCTGGTGATCTTCGGAGCCGGGCTGGTCCTGTCCGTGGTGACCTTCACCGCGGTGACCCTGATCGTGGGAGACCCTTTCTACGAGAAGCTCTCGGAGAAGGTCGAGGAGACCTACGGCGAGGTGCCGAGCGGGTATGAACTCCCGCTCTGGAAGTCGATCCCCAGGTCCATCAAGGACAGCTTGATCACTCTCGGATACGTCCTGCTGTTCACCATCCCGCTGTTCTTCCTGGGCTTCGTGCCGGTGGTCGGGCAGACGGTGGTGCCGGTGCTGGGCGCCCTGGTCTCGGGTTTCTTCCTCACGGTCGAGCTCACCACGCTGGCCATGGAGCGCCGCGGCATGGCACGCAAGAGCCGTTTCGCCCTTCTCCGGAGGAACAAGGCCGTGGCTCTCGGCTTCGGTGTGCTCATCTTCCTGCTCTTCCTCATTCCCCTGGGCGCCGTGGTCGCGATGCCCGCCGCCGTCGCGGGCGGCGCGATCATGGTCCGCACGCGCCTGGCACCCGTCGCCTGAGCTCTCCCTCCGTTCACCCCGCCGGGCTGTGGACAGCCCGCGACTCTCCACAGAGCGCGGTTCGGCGTGCAGGCGTGGGGCGCGATCCGGCGAAGCTCTGGGACATGACAACCGACATCCCGGCCCCGCCTGCCGACCGGCCCCGCCTGCTCCTGGGCTCCACGGAGGAGGTCCTCGGCGCTGTCCCCTATCTCGTGGGGTTCCACCCCGCGGACAGCCTGATCGTGATCGGACTGAAGGGGCGGCCGTCCCGGAGCCGGCTCCATCTCACCGTCCGGTGGGACCTCCCTCTGGCCGCTCCGAACCTCGACCGGATCATCCCGCTGCTCCGCGCGGAGAGGATCGGCCAGGTCATCGTCATCGGCTACGGCCCGGGCCCGCTGGTGACCCCCGCCGTCGACATGGCCGTCCTGCTGTTACGCAGGAGCGATGTCACAGTCGTCGACGCCCTCCGGGTGGAGGACGGCCGTTACTGGTCCTACCTCTGCTCCCGGGCGGACTGCTGCCCGGTGGACGGCACGCCGTACGGACAGGAGGCAGGTGTGATCGCGGCCGAGGCCACCGTGCACGGACTGGTCGCCCTGCCCGACCGGGAGACCCTGGAACGCTCGCTCGACCCCGTCGGTGGAGCCGAGAGGCTGGCCATGCGCCGGATCACGGCCCGCGTCACGCGGGAGCTGCGGGACAGGCTCGCCGGATGCGGAGACGTCGAGGGGTTCGCGGCGGAGTTCGTCGCCGACGGGATGGCCCGGGTCCGCGCGGCGATCGGCACCTACGCCTCCGGCGGGCGGCTCGACGACGAGCAGGCGGCCAGGCTCGGACTGGACCTGGCGGTGATCCGGATCCGCGACGAGGCGTGGGCGCTCGTCACCGACGGCACCCACGACGTCCACCGCAGGCTCTGGCATGACCTCACCCGGCGGCTGGAGCCGAGATTCGTGCCCCCGGCGGCATCCCTGCTCGGCGTGGTCGCCTGGCGCGACGGCGACTCCGCGCTGGCCGGTGTCGCGCTCAGCCGGGCCCGGGCCGTCGACCCGGGTTACTCGATGGCGGATCTGCTCATGCACGCACTACACCATCTGCTCCCGCCGCACGCGCTGACCGACAGGATGCCCACCCCCGAGCAGTTGGCGGAGGAGATGGGCAGCCCCCGGGCGGTCTGGCTGCTCCCCATGCTCGCCTTGCTGGAGGAGCCGGAGCCTCCGTCGAGGTGATCGATCAGCCCTCGGCGCGTCTGCGGCGCTCGTTGTAGGCCCGCATCCGGGGCGGATAACCCGTCAGCTGCACGTCATAGACGGGGAGGGCCAGGTCGCGGGCGACCTTGCGGATCACCGCGGGCGAGCCGACCCGGCGCCGGGTCCACTCGCCGTCGTCGGCGATGGCCATCGCGGTGGTGTCCGTCGCGAAGGTCTCCGGCTCGACGTAGAACTCCACGCCACGACGCGACTTGGCGAAGGCGATGAGCGCCTCGACGTCGGCGTCGGTCGCCTCACGGTCGAACTTGGCGATCTTCGGCCCGCGCAAACGCCTCAACCCATAGCGATCCCGCCATCTCATGACTCCTTGTATACCTCTCCCGGACGTTTCATGGTGGGAGGCCAGGGTGGACTCTAAGGGACATCCAAGGGTTCATCCGGATGGACCGGACGGAAATCAGTGACAAATATGAAAGGCAAAGCGGCGACGAAAGGGATGTCGGTTCCATGGCAGGCAGAGCGACACCAGTGGCGAGCCCATGGCACGGAGGCGTGCCGGCACCCGGCGTGAGGCCCGGCCACGCCGACCTCAGGGTGAGCAACCAGGACCGGGAGCAGGTGGTCGAGCACGTCAAGGCCGCCTACGCGGAGGGGCGGTTCGACAAGTTCGAGTTCGACGACCGGCTGGAGCGGGCGATGACGGCCCGGGTCCATGGCGACCTCATGCCGATCATGCACGAGCTGTACGGCTCGCGCCCGGTCGCCCCCATGCCCTACCCGCCCGGCCGGACGGTGCCGGGCCACCATCACAACGTGCGGGCCGACACGGGGGGAGATCGCCTGGGCGCGGCGGCGGCGCACCTGCTCCCGCTGGCCGGCCTGTTCGCGATCGGCCCGCTGATCATGCTGCTCGCCGCAGGCAAGACCTCGCCCTACATCCGCAAGCACGCGGTGGAGGCGCTCAACTTTCAGCTCACCCTGCTCGGGGCCACCGTCCTGCTGGCGATCACCGTCGTGGGCCTCGTCCTGATGCCCGTGCTCTGGATCGGAGGCGTGGTCCTGTCCGTGGTCGGAGGCATGGCGGCGCTGGGCGAGGGCGACTTCCGCTACCCGCTCACGCTGCGCCTGGTGAAGTAGGACCGCCCGGAGCCGCCCAGGGCGAGCCGTAGGCGCCCCCCGATCTGCAGGTGGGCGATCACCGGGCCACAGCCGGTGGGCGGTCACTGGATCAAGCCCGGTCGGCGGTTACCGGGCCACAGCCGGTGGGCGGTCGCTGGACCAGCTGTTGGGCGGTCGCTGGATCAGCTGTTGGGCGGTCGCTGGATCAAGCCCGGTCGGCGGCCACCGGATCAGGGGCGGGTCGCGGTGGATCGCGCGCTGTGGTCAGGGCAACGCGTCAGGACGCTGTCAGGGCGCTGCCGGTGACCCCAGCAGCCAGCCGATCACTGCGAGGGTGAGCATCGACAGCGCGGTGCTGGTGATCACCGCCCCGCGCGCCACCGAATCGGCCTGACCGTATTCGCGGGCGAAGATGTAGGCGTTCTGCGCGGTGGGGAGGGCGGCGCAGACCACCAGCGCGAGCAGCTCGGCCGGGCGGAGCTGCGCCAGCAGTCCGAACAGATATGCCAGCAGCGGCTGGACCAGCAGTTTCAGGGCCGACAGCGCCAGCACCTCGGCCCGCTCGCCCGCCAGACCCGGGCCGCGCACGGTCAGGGAGAGACCGAGGGCGACCAGGGCGGCGGGCACGGCGGCGTCACCGAGCAGGGCGAGTGGCCCGGTGATCATCGTGGGCGGCTGCCAGCCGGAGGCCGAGCAGAGCGCGCCGGCGGCCAGGCCGAGGATCACCGGGTTGCGCAGCGGCAGCCCTGCCAGCCGGGCCGGCCGGAGCCGCCGGTCGGCGCCCCGGTCCAGGAGAGCGAGCACCAGGGGCGTGATCACCATGACCTGGAACAGCAGCACCCCGGTCAGGAAGGTGGCGTCGCCGAGCACCTGCAGGGTGACAGGGATGCCGAGGTTCGCGGAGTTCACGTAACCGGCGGACATCGCACCGATCGTGGCCTCGCCGGGCTTCCGGCCGAAGAACCGGCGGCTCAGAACGGCGCCCAAGGCCATGGTCACGGCGGTGCCGGCGGCGAAGGCGCCCAGCGCGGACCAGCTGAACGACAGCCGGGTCCGCATGAGAACGGAGAACAGCGCGGCCGGCATCGCGAGGTGGAAGACGAAGGCGCCGAGCACCCGGTCGGCCTCCGCGCCGAGCAGCCGGAACCGTCCGGCCAGGTAGCCGAGCAGTGTCAGTGTCCAGATCGGGGTGAAGGCCGCGATCAACGAGTGATCACCCCAATCTCCTTGCACCGGCAGGAGTCGAGCGTATCCTGCTCGATCTTGACGGCCGGCGGCCGGGCCGTTCCGCATCCGGCCCGGCGGGCCGGGGCCGAGGGAGCCCAGGGGACTCAGGGCTCCGTGCTCGACCTGGGTCATGCCGGTGTCGATGCTGACGCGTCCGCCCCGGCGGGCCGTGGTCAGGTGCCGAGGACCTCATACTTGACCCGCATGACCCCGGCGCCGATGCTGCCGATGGCGGAGAAGGCGGCCTTGGACAGGTCGAGGCAGCGTCCGCCCACGTAGGGGCCGCGGTCGTTGATCCGGACCGTCACCGACTCGCCGTTGGCGGGATTGGTCACCCGGACCCTGCTGCCCATGGGGAGAGTCTTGTGCGCGGCGGTCATCGCGCCGGGATTGAAGCGCTCGCCGCTGGCCGTCATCTGCCCCTCCGCGTAGTAGGAGGCACCACAGGCCCCGGTGGAGACCACGTGAGTCTTCGGCCTGGAGGTGACCTTCTTCGGGGTGCGGGTCCTGTCGGTCTTCGGCGCGCTCTCCTTCCTGGCGGTGACGGCGTCGTCGCGTACGGCCTCCGCCTTGGGAGCGGCCGTGCTCTCCTTCCTGGGGGCGGCCTTGGGGGCGCCGGTCCTGGTCGGGACGGCCGCAGTGCTCGGTCCGGCCGGAGCCCGGTGAGGGGCGGACGGACCCGCGGAAGGACTGGCGGACGGCCTGACGGACGGTGAGGTGATCTGGTCGGCGGCGGCCGTCGCGCTCCCGCTCACCGGACTCTGGGAAGGCGTGGAGCCGTCCGGGGCGGTGCCGGGGGACTGGGCACCTGGCTGCCGTGCGCTGGTCAGAGCGGCGGAGGCGGCAGTCTGAGAGGCGTCGCCGCCGGAGGAGACGGCCCAGGCGGTGGTCGAGGCCACGGCCACCACGGTGACGCCGGCGGCCAGCGCCACCAGGCGCCGCTTGCTCATCAGCGCTTTCTTGGAGGACGGCGTGTCGGGGGACGGGGTGTAGGAGTGCAGGCCCAAGGAAACCACGGTCCAAAATCGGGGGCAGGGCAGGGGAGGGCCGTACGGGGCAGAGGAGGTGGGGGATACGCGTCGGCCGATCCCAGGGCGGGGCACAGGGGTGTTTCCCGCGTAATGCGGTTGACCATATGCGACAAACAGGTAGTAAAGGCAAGTTAATGTCGCAAGGGTGACTTATGTCACCTGGTCAAAAGTGCGTGACGGATCGGTGGGTGATCCGCCTCCGTAGTGCAATGCCGGTAGATGCGGTCAGAGCATCAAGATTCCCCGCCACGGCTACCGGTGGGCGTGGCTCGGGGCGCGGGGGCTGTCCGCGCGTGGCGGCCGGTGGATGCGCTCGGAGCTGGGGTGTCCGCGCCTGGCTGCCGGTGGGTGCGGGCAGGGCATCGGAGGGTGCCGGTACGCCTGGGGAGGCGGGCGGTGTGTCAGGGGTGCCCACACGTGTGCCGGTGGGCGTGATTCAGGGCGCGGGGGCTGTCCGCGCGTGGTTGCCGGTGGGTGCCTCGGAGCATCAAGATTCCCCGCACACGGTTGCCGGTGGATGGGGGCGGGGCCCGGGGGCGTCGAGGGTGGTTGCGTCCGCGGGTCGGCGGATGCGGTCAGAGCATCAGGGAGCGCACCATGTCGACGGTGTCGGCCTGGTCGGCGGTCTTGTCGGGGCGGTAGCGGATCACCCGGGCGAAGCGGAGCGCCATGCCGCCGGGGTAGCGGCTGGACTGCTGGACCCCGTCGAAGGCGATCTCGACGACGAGAACCGGGGGGAGGGCGACCACCCAGCCGTCTGTGGGGCCCTCGGCGAGCTCGAGGAAGCGCTGGGTCTGCCAGGCGAGCAGCTCGTCGGTCAGGCCCTTGAAGGTCTTGCCGAGCATGACGAACCCGCCGGTCCGTGGGTCGCGGGCGCCCAGGTGCAGGTTGGAGAGCCTGCCCTCGCGGCGGCCGCTGCCCCATTCGGCGGCCAGGACGACCAGATCGAGCGTGTGGCGGGGTTTCACCTTGATCCAGCCGGCGCCACGCCGGCCGGCGGCGTAGGGCGTCTGCAGCGACTTGACCACCACGCCCTCATGGCCGGCCCTGATGACGTCTGCGAAGAACGCCTCACCGCTCGCGACGTCGTCGGTGACCAGGCGGGGGGTGACCAGCTCCGGCGGCACGGCCGCGGCCAGCGCCGCGTGGCGCGCCTCGCCCGGCAGCTCCAGCAGGTCGGCGCCGTCCACCCGCAGGGCGTCGAAGAAGAACACGCGCAGCGGGGTCTTCGCGCGGACCTGGGCCACGTCGACGCGGCTGGACACGCGGCCGGAGGTGATCTGGAAGGGCTCGGGGCGGCCGTCGGGGCGCAGCGCGATGACCTCGCCGTCCAGGACGAGGTCCTGGGAGGGCAGGGCGCGGACCGCCTCGACCAGCTCGGGCACCCGGGCGGTGATGTCGTCGAGGGTCCGGGTGAAGACGCTCACCGTGTCGCCGGAGCGGTGGGCCTGGACCCGGACGCCGTCGAGCTTCCACTCGATCGCGGCCGGGCCGCCGAGCTTGCCCAGGGCGGCGGCGACGGAGGTGGCGCTCTGCGCGAGCATCGGCGCCACCGGGCGGCCGACCTCCAGGTGGAAGGCCCGCAACGCCTCGACCCCGCCGCTGAGCGCGGCCGCTCCCACGGCCGGCAGCCAGCCGCGGAGGGTCAGCGCCCGCCGTACCTCGGCCGTCGGCACGGTGGACGCCTTCGCGATGGCCTCGATCATCACTCCGTCCAGCGCGCCCTGCCTCAGCTCGCTGCGGAGCAGCCGCATCATGAAGGTCTGCTCCTGGCGGGTGAGCGCGCCGAACAGCTCGGTGACCAGGGATCTGCGCGCGGCCTGGGAGCCGGGGCCCGCCTGGGCCTTGATGCGGTCGAGGAGGTCGTCGACCTGACGCAGGGTGGCGGTCGCGGCCAGGCGCGGATCGGGCGGATCCTGCAGGCCGGCCCAGCCCACGCCGATGTGGCGCTGGGGCAGCTCGCCGGAGAGGTAGGCGATGGCGATCTCGGCCTCGTCCGGTCCGACCCGGCCGAGCAGCTCCGCGAGATGGCCGATCTTCGTCAGCCTGGCGGAGTCGGCCGCCACGGCCGTGGAGGTGCGCGCAAGGTCGATCAACAACACAAGGCCCAGCCTAAAAGCTGGGGGTGACATTCCGGGAGAGTGGAGCTCCGCTTTCCGGAGCGGTCCAGCCACGGGGAACGGGCCACCCCTGGCAGCGGGGTGGCCCGTCACGGGGACGTCAGCTGACGCCGAGCAGGTCCACGACGAAGATGAGCGTCTCGCCCGGCTTGATGCGGGCGCCCGCGCCGCGGTTGCCGTAGCCGAGGTGGGGCGGGATGGTGAGGCGGCGGCGGCCGCCGACCTTCATGCCCGCGACACCCTGGTCCCAGCCCGCGATGACCTGGCCGCCGCCCAGCTGGAACTCGAAGGTGTCACCGCGGTTCCACGAAGCGTCGAACTCCTCGCCGGTGGAGAAGGCGACGCCGACGTAGTGCACGCTGACCTGGTGCCCCGGCTTGGCCTCCGGGCCGTCCCCCTCGACGATGTCGACGATCTGCAGCTCGGTGGGCGCGTCGCCCTCCGGGAAGTCGATCTCCGGCTTCTCCAGTGCCACGTGGCTCTCCTTGATCGGATACGTGCCGGCCTATTTCCGACCGGCCGGACGACTCTACGGGGTCCGGCGGCCGTATGAGAGGCGGAGGGACGCGACGGCCCCGGCGTCGTACTCTCGAGGGGACCCGTGGAGATCTCCCAAGGGGACCCGTGGAGGTGGGATGCGCAAGCCGTACACCCCGGAGGAGATCCTCCTCACCGGGAAGGTCGCGGTCGTCACCGGTGCGGCGCGGGGGCTCGGGCGGGCGATCGCGGAGAGCCTGCGGGAGTTCGGCGCGGAGCTGGCGCTGTGCGACCGGGATCCGATCGACGGGTTCGACACGCTCACGATGACCATGGACGTGCGGGACCCGGTCGCGCTGGAGGTGTTCGGCCAGGCGGTGCGGGAGCGGTTCGGGCGGGTGGACGTGCTGGTCAACAATGCCGGCGGGACCTTCCACGCGGCCTTCGCCGAGACCTCCCCGCGGGGCGAGAGCACGCTGATCGCGGAGAACTTCACCCAGGTGACCGCTGTGATCAGGCAGTTTCTGCCGCTGATGGCGCCGGGGGCGTCGATCGTCAACGTCACCTCCAGCGAGGCGCATCAGGCCGCGCCCGGGTTCGCGGTCTACGCCGCGATGAAGGCGGCCGTGGAGAGCCTGACCCGCTCGCTCGCGCTGGAGCTGGCTCCTCGGAGGATCCGGGTCAACGCCGTCGCGCCCGACGCGCTCCCCACCGGGGGAGAGGAGGCCGTGCGGGAGCGCATGGCGGCGGACCCGCTGCCCTTCGAGCCGGTACGGCTGCCGCCGCTCGGCCATCTGGGCGACCCCGCGGAGGCCGGGGCCGCCGTGGTGTTCCTGGCGAGCGAGATGGCTGGGTTCGTCACCGGGACCACCCTGCACGTGGACGGCGGCATCCACGCCGCGGGGGGCTGGCGGCGCACCGGGCCCTGATCGGAAACGTCGGGGAGCGCTCTCTGCAAGAGCAGAGTGGCCGCAGTCTCCAGGGCGGTCAAGGCCCGCCCCCAAGGTCGTGAAATATGGCCGCAGCGCGACGTCAATATGGCCGACCTTTGCTGGGAGCGCTCCATAGATCTTGTAATGAGGCTTTTACACCCCATTTGACCTGGGAAAACGTCGCGATATTCGGGAGAGCGCTCTCCAGTTATGGCCGGACAGGTAACAGTGATCGTTATCCGGGATGCCGTTGACAGGTAACTCCACTGCCATCAATCTGCTCAGGGAGCGCTCTCTTCATGATCACTTATGAGGACCCTGGGAGGGTTCCATGCGCAAGCTACGCCACCGGCTCCTCGCCTCGATGGCCGTCGTTCCCGCGCTGGCCATGGGCCTCGCCGCCTGCGGCGGCGACAGCGGTGGCGCCACCGCGAGCGGCGGGACGGCCTCCGGGGCGCCGGCGGAGAAGATCAAGCTGACCGTCGGGCTGTTCAGCGACTTCCACTATGCGCCGCTGTACGAGGAGTTCAAGAAGTCCCACCCCAACGTGGAGATCGTGGAGCGGCGCGCGCAGTTCAACGACCACCACACCAACCTCATCACGCAGCTGACCACCGGCGCGGGCGCCGCGGACATCGTGGCCGTCGAGGGCGGCTACATCGGCGCCTTCACCCCTGTGCCCGGCAAGTTCCACAACCTCAAGGACTACGGCCTGGACAGGCGCCAGAGCGAATACCTGGACTGGAAGTGGCGGCTGGGCGTCTCCAACGACGGCTCCTCGCTGATGGGGCTGGGCACCGACGTCGGCGGCCTGGCCATGTGCTACCGCCCCGACCTGTTCAAGAAGGCCGGGCTGCCCGCCGACCGTGACGAGGTGTCGGCGCTCTGGCCGACCTGGGACCAGTACATCGAGACGGGCAAGAAGTTCGTCGCGGCGAAGGTGGACGGCGCCAAGTTCACCGACGGTCCGGGCGAGCACTTCCGCGCGATGGTCGAGCAGGCCCCGACCGGTTACTACGACGACCAGTACAACATCATCGCCGGGACCAACCCGGAGGTGCGCAAGGCCTACGACATGGCCGTGAAGATCATCGATGGCGGCCTGTCGGCCGAGCTCGCCGCCTTCACCCCGCCGTGGAACACCGGGATCGCCAAGGGCACCTTCGCCACCATGGTCTGCCCGGCCTGGAAGACCGGCACGATCAAGGACCAGAAGCCCGGCGAGGGCGCCTGGGACATCGCGGCGGTCCCCGGTGGCGGCGGCAACCAGGGCGGCACCCACCTGATGCTGCCCAAGCAGGGCAGGCACCCGAAGGAGGCCGCTGCGCTGATCGACCTGCTGACCAGCAAGGACACCCAGATCAAGCTCTTCAAGGAGGCCAGCGCGCTGCCGTCGCTGCCGGCCCTGTACGACGACCCCGCGGTGACCGAGTTCGTCAACCCCTACTTCGGCAACGCGCCGATCGGCAAGATCTTCACCAGCGCCGCCAAGGCGCTCAAGCCGCAGCGCGTGGGCCCCAAGGCCGGTGACATCCTGCAGGCCTTCAACAACGGCCTGCAGCGGGTCGAGCAGGGCAAGCAGAGCGCCGAGGAGGCCTGGACGCAGGTGCTGAAGGACGTCAGCAGGATCAAGTAGCCCGCCCTTCCGGCCGGCTGGTCCCGCCCCGGCCGGCCACCCGCTCACCGCCCTTCCCGCCCACGGCGGGCCGTCCGCCCCCCGCCCCGACCAATCGCCGAAAGGAGCTGCCATGGCCACCCGCGCGCCGGATCGCCTGGCGGCGGTCCCACCCGACAGGCCGGTGGGCCCTCGCCACCGTCTCCACCGCCGCCTGGTCCACCAGCTCGACGTCAAGGGCTCGCCGTACGCCTACGTGGCCCCGTTCTTCCTGCTGTTCTCCGCGTTCGGGCTGTTCCCCCTGGCCTACACCGCCTGGGTGAGCCTGCACGAGTGGACCCTGCTGTCGGAGGAGCAGACCTTCGTCGGCCTGGACAACTTCAGGACGCTGCTGGCCGACGACTACTTCTGGAACGCCACCTTCAACACCCTGTCCATCGGGGTGCTGTCCACCGCCCCGCAGCTGCTGCTGGCCATCTGGCTGGCCCACCTGCTCAACCGGCCGCTGCGGGCGCAGACCTTCTTCCGCATCACGCTGCTGCTGCCCAACGTGACCAGTGTGGTCGCGGTGGTCGTCATCTTCAGCCAGCTGTTCGGCCGTGACTTCGGCATGATCAACTGGATGCTGTCCTGGTTCGGCGTCGGGGGCGTCGCCTGGAACGAGGGGGTGCTGACCTCCCACACGGCCATCTCCGTCATGATCATGTGGCGGTGGACGGGCTACAACGCCCTCATCTTCCTGGCGGCCATGCAGGCCGTACCGCGCGAGCTGTACGAGGCGGCCACCCTCGACGGCGCGAGCGGGTTCACCCAGCTCCGCAAGATCACCATCCCGATGATCCGGCCCACCATCGTCTTCGTCGTCATCACCTCCACGATCGGTGCCATGCAGATCCTCGCCGAGCCGCTGCTGTTCGGCTCCTACAGCGTCTCCGGCGGGCCGGACCGGCAGTACCAGACGCTCTCGCTGTTCATCTACGAGAACTTCACCAAGCTCGACTTCGGCTACGCCTCGGCCATCTCCTGGATGATGTTCGTCTTCATCGTCCTGGTCGCGGGCGTCAACTATCTGATCACCCGCCGCGCGAAGGGAGGGTTGACGTGAGCGCCCGCGCCGCTGTCTCCACGGCCCGGCGCTCCGGCGCCGCCCGCAGGCTCACCTATCTCACCCTGGCGGCGGTGGCGTTCTTCTCGATGCTGCCGCTCTACTACAGCGTCGTGGTGGCCTCCCGCGACAACGCGGCCCTGGCGGAGGTCCCGCCGCCGCTGCTGCCCGGCGGCAACTTCTTCGCCAACGTCGCCCGCGTGTTCGACACCGTCCCCTTCGCCCTGGCGATGGTCAACTCCGTCCTGGTCTCCGGCTCCGTCGCGCTCGCGGTGATGTTCTTCTCCACGCTGGCCGGCTTCGCCTTCGCCAAGCTGCGCTTCCGCGGCAGGAACGCCCTGCTCCTGATCACCGTGGCGACCATGATGGTGCCGACCCAGCTCGGCATCATTCCGCTGTACATGCTGATGGTGAAGCTGGAGTGGACCGGCACCATGTACGCGCTGGTCGTGCCCGCGCTCGTCAACGCGTTCGGCGTGTTCTTCATGACGCAGTATCTCTCCCGGGCGCTGCCGACCGAGCTGCTGGAGGCCGGCCGGGTCGACGGCTGCACCACCTGGGGCCTGTTCTGGCACGTCGTGCTCCCGGTCGCCCGCCCCGCGGCGGCCGTGCTCGGCATGCTCACCTTCATGTCGGTCTGGAACGACTACTTCTGGCCCCTGGTCGTCCTGACCCCGGAGGACCCGACGGTGCAGGTCGCCCTGTCGACACTGGCCAGCGGATACGTCAACGACTACGTGCTCGGCCTGGCGGGCACCACACTCGGCACCCTGCCGCTGGTCGTGGTGTTCGCCCTGCTCGGTAAGCAGATCATCGGAGGAATCATGCAAGGAGCGGTGAAGGGATGACCGTCGTCGGCATTCGGGGGGCGGTCCTCACGGAGGGCCGCGCGGACTTCCCCCGTGGGTTCGTCTGGGGCGCGGCCACCGCGTCCTACCAGATCGAGGGCGCGGTCAAGGAGGACGGCAGGCTGCCGTCGATCTGGGACACCTTCTCCGGCACGCCGGGCAAGGTCGCCGGGGGCGACACCGGCGACGTCGCCTGCGAGCACTACTTCCACTACGCCGACGACGTCCGGCTGATGAGCGAGCTGGGCCTGGGCGCCTACCGCTTCTCCGTCGCCTGGCCCCGCGTCCAGCCCGACGGCACCGGCCGGATCAACCCCCGTGGCCTGGACTTCTACAGCCGCCTGGTCGACAGGCTGCTGGAGGCCGGGATAACGCCGTACGCCACCCTCTACCACTGGGACCTGCCCCAGGCCCTGGAGGACGCCGGCGGCTGGCCCGAGCGGGACACCGCCCACCGCTTCGCCGACTACGCGCGGGCCGTGCACGGGCGGCTGGGGGACCGGGTCCAGCACTGGACGACCCTGAACGAGCCGTGGGTGGCCGCCTTCCTCGGCTACGGCAACGGGGTGCACGCGCCGGGCAGGCGGGATCCCGCCGCCGCCCTGCGCGCGGCCCACCACCTGCTGCTGGGGCACGGGCTGGCAGCCCAGGTGCTCCGCGCCGGGGGAGCCGAGGAGATCATGCTGGTGCTCAACCTCGCACCGGTGATCACGCCGGCGCAGGTGAACGACCCCGCGGCGGTGCCGTCACCGGCGGACGCCGAGGCGGTCAGGCGGATCGACGCCCTGCTCACCCGGCAGTTCCTCGACCCCGCGCTGCGCGGGGAGTATCCCGCGGAGCTGCTCGCGATCGCCGAGCGCAACGGCGGCCTCGCGCACATCCGCGACGGCGACCTCGGGACCGTCAACCAGCCGATCGAGACGATCGGCATCAACTACTACAACCCGTGCGTGGTGGAGTCGGGGCCCGGCGAGGCGGCCGACGCGGCATGGCCGGGCAGCGAGGACGTCCGGTTCCGCACGGTCGACGTGCCGGTCACCGCGATGGGCTGGCCGATCGTGCCCAACGGGCTGTCCCGGCTGCTCCTGCGGCTGGCCGACGACTATCCCGGGGTCGGCCTGGTCGTCACCGAGAACGGCGCCGCCTTCGACGACGTCGTGGAGGACGGCCGCGTCCACGACGCCGGCCGGACCGGCTACCTGGACGGCCACCTGCGCGCCGTGCACGCCGCGATCGCGGAGGGCGCGGACGTGCGGGGCTATCTGGTCTGGTCGCTGCTGGATAATTTCGAGTGGGCCGAGGGCTACCGGCGTAGGTTCGGCATCGTGCATGTCGACTTCGCCACGCAGCGGCGCCTGCTCAAGGACAGCGCGCTGTGGTACCGCGAGGTCATCAAGCGGAACGGACTGCTGGGGGATTAGATGAGACGACCCACCTTGGAGGCGGTCGCCGCCCGTGCCGGGGTCTCCCGGTCGACCGTTTCCCGGGTGGTGAACGGCCAGACCACGGTCACCCCGGACATCCGTGAGGTGGTGCTGCGGGCGGTGAACGAGCTGGGCTACGTCCCCAACGGCGCGGCCCGCAACCTGGTCACCCAGCGGACCAACTCGATCGCGCTGGTCGTCTCGGAGCCCCCGAACCGGGTGTTCTCCGACGACCCGATGTTCTCCACCGTGATCCGCTCGGCCAGCATCGAGCTGGAGGCCGTCAACATGCAGGTCGTCCTGCTGCTGGCCGGGTCGCCGGAGAGTCACGCCCGGGTGGAGCACTACATCGCCGGCGGTCACGTGGACGGCGTCATGCTCGTGTCGAGCCACGGCGCCGACCCGCTGCCCGTGGCGCTCACCCGGCTGCGCGTCCCGGTCGTCTCGTACGGCAGGCCCGCGGTGCCGGTCGCCATCCCGTACGTGGACAGCGACAACGTGAGCGGCGCGGCCACCGCCGTACGTCACCTGCTGGAGCGGGGGAGGCGGCGGATCGCCACGATCGCCGGGCCGCTGGACATGATCGGCGGCCAGGACCGGCTGGCCGGCTACCGGCAGGTGCTCCACGACTCCGACCGCCGCTCCATCATCGCGGTCGGCGACTTCACCCGGGAGTCCGGCGCGGTCGCGATGCGCCAGCTCCTGGCCGACGACCCGGAGCTGGACGCGGTGTTCGCCGCCAACGACCTGATGGCGATCGGTGCCATGCACGCGCTGCGGCAGGCGGGGCGCCGGATCCCCGACGACGTGGCCGTGGTCGGCTTCGACGACATCGAGGCCGCCCGCTACACCGACCCGCCGCTCACCACCGTCCGCAACCCGCACGCGGAGCAGGCCGTGGCCATGGTCCGACTGCTGCTCGGCCTCCTGGAGGACGGCCCCACCGACCCGTTGATCATGCCCACGGAGCTCGTCGTCAGGACTTCCTCGTAGACTCCCGCACCACCAGTTCGGTGGGGAGCACCACCGGGGTCCCCTCCTCCTGCTTCAGCACCATGCGGGCCAGCCGCCGTCCCATCTCCACGGTCGGCTGCCGGACGGTGCTCAGCGGGGGGTCGGCGTAGGCCGCGGCCGGGATGTCGTCGAAGCCGACGACGGCGACGTCGCCGGGGACCTCCCGGCCCGCCCGGCGCAGTGTCCGCAGCGCGCCCAGCGCCATCAGGTCGTTGGCCACGAACACCGCGTCCAGCCCCGGGTCGTCGGCCAGGAGCTGGCGCATCGCGACCGCGCCGGACTCCCGGGTGAAGTCGCCGAC
>NZ_JBSFPS010000113.1:0-29086 GCF_053588315.1 Streptosporangium sp. NPDC003464
GACCAGGTGGCGCAGCTCGGGCGGATCGTCGAGGACGCCGCGCGGGGAGGCCGCCCCGTGGTCGTGGCCGGCGATCTCAACCTCGAACCCGCCGGCCCCGCCTGGCGGGTGCTCATGAGCTCCGGCCTGACCGACCCCATCGCCCCGGCCAGGCCGTTGTCGACCGTCCCCGGGGCGGGCGTCCCGGCCGAGCAGATCGACCACGTGCTGGTCACCCCGGGCTTCGACGGCAAGGACCAGGCCAATCCGGACGTCCACCACTCCGACCACCGTCCCGTCGCCGTCACCCTGGTCCCGCGGTCGTGATCGGAGCGGCTGGGTAAGGTCTGTCCCATGAGGGAACAACCGGTGCTGCTCTACGACGGCGACTGCGGGTTCTGCACGGCGAGCGTCCGCTTCGCCGAGCGCCGGATCGGGCTGCGGGCCCGTGCCACGCCCTGGCAGCGCGCCGACCTGGCCGCGCTCGGCACCACGCGGGAGCGGGCCGACCACGAGGTCCTCTGGGTCGAGCGTGGCCGGGTGTACGGCGGCGCGCAGGCGGTCGCCAGGCTCCTGATCGCCGCCGGCCCGCCGTGGAGCCTGCCGGGGCTCCTGCTGCGGATGCCGCCGTTGCGCTGGGCGGCCCAGGGGGTCTACCGGCTCGTCTCGGCCAACCGCCACCGCCTGCCCGGCGGCACCCCGGCCTGCGCCCTCCCGGCGGGCCGGCGATGACGGTCCTGCTCACCGGCTTCGAGCCGTTCGACGGCGCCGCGGTCAACCCCTCGTGGGAGGCCGTCGCGCTGGTGCCCGGGGTGCGGGCCGTACAGCTGCCGTGCGTGTTCGGCCAGGCGCTGGAGCACCTGCGCGCGGCGGTGCTGGAGCACGACCCCACGGTGGTCGTCTGCGTGGGGCAGGCCGGGGGGCGGCCCGACGTCACGGTCGAGCGGGTGGCCGTCAACCTCGACGACGCCCGTATCCCGGACAACGCCGGGCGGCAGCCGATCGACGAGCCGGTGGTGCGCGGCGGCCCCGCCGCCTACTTCGCCACGCTGCCGGTGAAGGCCTGCGTGGCGGCGGCCCGGGCGGCCGGGGTCCCGGCGAGCGTGTCGCAGAGCGCCGGGACGTTCGTGTGCAACCACGTCTTCTACGGCCTCATGCACCTGATCGCCACCGAGCGGCCCAAGGTCCGCGGCGGCTTCGTGCACGTGCCGTACGCCCCGGGGCAGGTGCTCGGCCAGGCCGGGCCGTCCATGCCGGTGGCCGTGGTCGCCGAGGCGCTGACGGCGATCGTGACCGCCGCCGTCTCGGTGGGCGACGATCTCCGCCTGGTCGGCGGGTCGCTGCACTGAGGCGCCCTACAGCGGCACGCCGTAGATCACGCGGCGGCCCGCGAACTCGGTGACGCTCCACAGCGTCCTGCTGTCGCGGACGCAGGTGAGGTCCTCGGGGCCCACCGGGTAGGGGCGCTTGGCGAGCGTGTCGCCGACCACGATCAGGGCGCCGTTCTTGGAGGCGCCCGCCGCCTGGCTGAGATACCAGGTGCCCTCGTGGGAGAGCGCGCCCTGGATCTTGGCCGCGGGCAGGCGGTAGGCGTCCAGGGCGGAGGCGACGCCGCCGTCGGCGCGCAGCGAGCCGTCGGACTCCAGCGGCCAGCGGGCCACCCGGCCGGTCGCGCCGGGGGCGTCGACGTACTCGCCGGAGATCAGGGTGTCGGTCGGGGTCGTGCGGTCGATCGCGGCGAAGGAGAACAGGGCTCCTCCGGCCGAGGTCCAGGCGCCGGTCTGCGGCATCACGTAGCGGTAGCCGAAGGCGTTGTGCACCCCGCCCTTCCGGCCGATCGTGGTCTTGTCGTCCCCGTCCACCTCGAAGATGTGCCGGGTGTCGAAGACCCGCATGCCGCGGGTGGTGTCGGCGACGTAGAGCAGGCCGCCGTACCACGCGATGCCGCCGGCATGGATGTTGATCGGGGCGATGTCGCCGTCGGCGCGGGCCCGCACCAGCAGGACGTGCCGGTAGCGGAGCGTCGCGGTGTCGAGGAAGGACAGGCGCACTCCCCGCTCGGCCCCCGTCTCGGGCTTGTAGTACCAGCTCACCACGTACACGCCCGCGCCGATCCCGGCGTCGGAGGCACAGGTCAGCCCCTGGGGGTACCACTCGCGGACGGCGTTGTCGGACGCCTCGAAGCAGTACCAGTCCACCGGCCGGGGCCTCATCGTCCCGAATGCCCCGGCGCCGGTGGAGCCCTTCCGGACCGCGACGCGGTTGGCCTTGGCCAGCACGGTGTCGAGGGGCACGCGCTTGAGGTGTTTCTCCAGGGCCCGGACCCCGGCCCCGTAGTCGCCGCCGTCCCGCCTCAACTGGAAGGGCTCCGCCGCTACGGCCGTCATCCCGCTCATGGGGGGGTTCTCCTTCTCCGGTCACGCCCGGGCGGGCGGATCAAGATGTGGAGTTCATGAGTATGCCGGGATTCGGATCCCTTTTCTGATCATATGGGCCAGGTGTGCACCGGCTCCCCGGTGAGCGACAGCTCCCGGTAGCGGGTCACCATGCGGGCCCGGGCCGCCGGGTCGCCGCCGAGGCCGCCCAGGACCTCGCGCTGCCAGATCGCGCCGGTACGGCGGAGCCTGACCCGCTCCCGGATGATGTCCAGCGTCCAGTCCGCCTCGGCCGGGTCGACGCCCATCCGTTCGAGCCCGGCCCTGGCGACGGGCAGCAGCTCCAGGGCCAGCTGCGCGGCCGGGATCTCCTCTCCCAGCCCCGGCCAGGCCATCGGCGCGTCCAGGCCGTGGATCGCGGCCCGGTAGAAGTTGCGGTAGGCCGCGGCGAAGGGGAACTCCTCCACCGGTCCGGCCGACATGGCCGAGGTGAGCCCCAGCAGGAAGGCGGCGTTGGCCGCCATGTCGGCGGGGGTCGGCCCGGCCGGCAGGGCGCGCATCTCCACCCGCAGGTGGCCGCCGTCCGCCGGGTCGTAGATCGGCCGGTTCCACTGCCAGACCGTGCCCTGGTGCAGCCGGAGCTCGGCCAGCTCCGGCACCTCCCCCTCCGCCCGCGGGCCCGGCGGGGAGGTCATCGGCAGCACCGGCTCGTAGTCGCGGACACACGTCTCGAACATCTCCTCGGCGCTGCGCACCCATCCGGAGCCGAAGGCCACCCGCCGGTCCCTGCGTTCGGGCCGTTCCACGTCGCGGTCGTCGGCAGACTCCTCGAACAGCGCGATCCTGGTCTCCTCCCACAGCCGCCGGCCCAGGAAGCCCGGCGAGTTGCCGCTGACCGCGAGGACCGGGCCGGTGGCGAGCTGGGCGGCGTTGTAGACGCGGGCGAACTCGGCGGGGGTCGTGCGGAGGTGGACCTGCCAGGAGGTGTTGGCGCTCTCCAGGATCACCCCCTCGACCTCCAGCTCCAGCTCCTCGACCCCTTCGATCCGGACCCGG
Source organism: Streptosporangium sp. NPDC003464 (assembly GCF_053588315.1). Taxonomy (NCBI): domain Bacteria; kingdom Bacillati; phylum Actinomycetota; class Actinomycetes; order Streptosporangiales; family Streptosporangiaceae; genus Streptosporangium; species Streptosporangium sp. NPDC003464. Next base: position 3,411 of record NZ_JBSFPS010000113.1, read on the forward strand.
AACGGTTCGGTGCGCAGCCGCCGCATGCCCCGGGCCAGCGCCCGGTAGCGGCCCTCGTCGCTGAGCGCCTCATGGGTGAAGTCGAACTCGCTCAGCGAGGGCAGGATGCCGATCGCCAGGGCCTGGCCGCCCTGCGTCGCCGCCGCCGCGTCCACCAGGGCCATCGTCTCGCGCAGCTCCCGGACCAGGGCGCTGAAGGGCCGCCCGGCGATCGGCAGCGGGGTCAGGTTGACCTCCAGGTTGAACCGGCCGAGCTCCGGCACGATCCGGCCGTCGTCGGCGGCGGCGCGCACCTCGTGATTGCGCGGCAGCGGCCGGCCCTCAGGGGTGATGAGGAACATCTCCAGCTCGGCCCCGACAGTCGCGGGCCCGGCACCGAAGCCCGGTCTGGCCAGCAGCTCGCGGAAGGCGCCGAGCTGCTCCGCCAGCCGTTCCCCGAAGCGGGCGAAGTCCGCCTCGGAGAATCGGTCCTTGTCGAGTTGCTGACCCATCTCACCATCCGATCCATCGGCCTGCCTGCCCCCTCCCTCTGTCCCCAGCCGAGGGTTCTAATCAGCCCGTGCGTCAAGTGACGGCCCGGACGGCGTATCCGGCGCCCCTTCCCATGACGCTCCTTCCCATGACGCCCCGCGGATGCTGAGATGCTGCGGAGGTCGCCGAGACAGGCGGACCGTACCGGTCAGAGGAGTGTGCGAGTGCGAGCGGTGGTCTTCGACGCCTTCGGGGCCGATCTGCGGGTCCGGGAGGTGCCCGCCCCCGGGCCGCCGCCCGGCGGGGCGGTGGTCCGGGTGGAGGCGACCGGGCTGTGCCGGAGCGACTGGCACGGCTGGCAGGGCCACGATCCGGACATCCGGGTCCTGCCGCACGTGCCCGGGCACGAGCTGGCCGGGGTCGTGGAGGCCGTGGGGGCGGGGGTCGGCGCCTGGCGGCCCGGCGACCGGGTGACGGTCCCGTTCGTCTGCGCCTGCGGGCGCTGCGCGGCGTGCGCGGCCGGCGACCAGCAGGTCTGCGAGCGCCAGACCCAGCCGGGGTTCACCCACTGGGGCTCCTTCGCCGAATACGTGGCGATCGAGAACGCCGACGTGAACCTGGTGGGGCTGCCGGAGGAGATGGCCTTCACCACCGCCGCGAGCCTGGGCTGCCGCTTCGCCACCGCCTTCCGCGCCGTGGTGACGGTCGGCCGCGTACGGCCCGGCGAGTGGGTGGCGGTGCACGGCTGCGGCGGCGTCGGCCTGTCCGCCGTGATGATCGCCGCCGCCGCGGGCGCCCGGGTGGTCGCCGTGGACGTCTCTCCCCAGGCCCTGGAGCTGGCCCGGCGGTTCGGCGCCGCGGCCTGCGTCACCGCGGCCCCGCCCGGCGCCCCCGCCGTCCCGCCGGACGCCCCGGCCGGGCGGGCCGGCGGCGCCGTGCCCGCTCCGCCCGCCCGGGACGCCGAGGAGGCCGGCGCCGGGGCCGACGTCGCCGCGCGCGTCCGGGACCTGACCGGCGGCGGGGCCCACGTCTCGGTCGACGCGCTCGGCAGCCCGCGGACGTGCGCGTCGTCGATCGAGAGCCTGCGCCGCCGGGGCCGCCACGTCCAGATCGGCCTGCTCCCCGGCCTCACCCCGCTCCCGATGAACCGGGTGATCGGCCACGAGCTCGAACTCCTCGGCAGCCACGGCATGGCCGCCCACGCCTACCCGGTGATGCTGGAGATGGTCGCCGGCGGGCTGCTCCGCCCCGACCTGCTGGTCACCCGCACCATCGGCCTCGACGAGGCGGGTCCCGCGCTCGCCGCGCTCGGCTCCGTCCCCGGTGTCACGATGATCGTGCCGTCGAGGTGAGAGCGCGCCCTCCCGGCCTCACCCCCCGGCGGCCGGGGGGACCCGTGGGGGCGCGTGGCCGGCGGACGTCGCGGCGGCGTCCCGCGGGGGCTCCTCCAGGGGGACCCGTAGGGTGTTCAGGACCACGGCGAGCATGTCGTAGTGGGCGACGAGCATGACCAGTTCGATCCGGCCGGGCTCGTCGTAGCGGGCGCACAGGGCCTGCCACGTCCGGTCGGTGAGGTCTCCGGACCGGTGCATCTCCTCGGCCACGTCCAGCACCAGCCGGTCATCGGCTCCCCACTCGTGCCCATGGCCGCGGACGGCCTCGATCTCGGCCTCGGAGAGCCCCGCCTCCCGGGCCAGCCGTACGTGGTGGGCCCACTCGTAGGCGCTCCCGCGCAGGTGCGCGGTGCGCAGGACGGCCAGCTCCCGGTCGCGGGCGGGCAGCGTGCCGTACAGCAGCGCCGCGCCGAACCCGATCCACGCCTGGAACAGCGCGGGGTGACGGGCCAGTGTGGTGAAGACGTTGTAGGGACCGGTGCCCTCGACCACGCGGGTGAGGAACCCGTCCCACTGCTCGGGGGGCAGGGGCTCGACTCGGGGATTCACAGATCAGAGGTTACTTACTACGATCACGCCTGTGAACGGTCGCTTGGTAGGTAGACGTGTGCTCGTCGTAGGGGCGGGCACCCGGCCGTCCTCCGACCCGGAGGCGCCGGTCGGGAACGGGCGGGCGATCGCGGTCGAGGCCGCCCGGCAGGGCGCCGCGGTGGTCTGCGCGGACGTGGACGAGGACGCGGCCGCCGAGACGGCCGCGTGGATCGGCCGCGAGGGCGGGCGGGCCGAGGTGGTCGCCGCGGACCTCGCCGACGGGGACGCCTGCGAGGCGCTGGCCGGCCGGGCGGGCGCGGTGGACGGCGTCGTGCTCAACGCCGCGATCGGCTCCGGGCTGGCCCTGGCGGGGACCGCCGCCGCCGACTGGGACCGGGTGTTCGCGGTCAACCTGCGCGGCCACTTCCTGGTCTGCAGGGGCGCGCTGCCGCTGCTCGGCCCCGGCTCCTCGATCGTGTTCATCGGCTCGGTGGCCGGGCTGCGGCCGGGCAGCCTGATCCCCGCCTACGACGCCTCCAAGGCAGGGCTGGTGGGCCTGGCCAGGCACGTCGCGCTGGAGGGCGCCGGCCGCGGGGTCCGGGCGAACCTGGTCGCCCCCGGCCTGATCGACACCCCGCTCGGCCGGGACGCGGCCAAGCTCTGGGAGCACCGCGGCCAGGTGATGATCCCGATGGGCCGCCAGGGCACCGCCTGGGAGGTGGCGAAGGTGACGACCTTCCTGCTGTCGGACGAGGCGAGCTATGTCACCGGCCAGGTCCTCGCCGTGGACGGCGGGCTCACCCTCCTGTAGGCCCGCGGCGTCTTCTGTGTGGACAAACCATGCTTGCGTCCCATAAAAGACGATTAATACGGTGATAACGTCCCTGGGCATGCGTCCAGAAGATCTCGCCCTGCTGCACGTCCCCGGCAGCGTCACCCTTCACGAGGATCTCATCCTCGTCGACGTGGCCCGCCCCGACCTGGAGGCCGACGCCTACCGTGGGGGCCTGTGGCGGCTCCCCCAGGACGGCCCGCCCGTCCAGTTCACCTTCGGCGACCACGACAGCGCCCCCCGGATCTCCCCCGACGGAGCCTGGGTGGCCTTCCTGCGCGCGAGCGGCGGCGGCAGGCCGCAGCTCCACGTGATGCCCACCGGCGGCGGCGAGGCGCGCCCGGTCACCGACCTGCCGCTCGGCGCGGGCGCGCCGGTCTGGGCCCCCGACTCCCGCCGGATCGCCTTCGTCGCCCGGGTCCCCGAGAACGGCCGCTACGGCACCGAGGAGGACGTCAGCGCCGCGGCCGAGGCGCCGCGCCGCATCACCGGGTTCCGCTACCGGCACGACGGCGTCGGCTTCATCCTGGACCGCCGGCCGGCCCTGTTCGTGGTCAACGCCCTGGCCGACATCCCGCAGCCGGTGCAGCTCACCGACGGGCCCTACGACGTCGACTCCCCGAGCTGGACCCTCGACGGCGAGCACGTGCTGGTCTCGGCCGACCGCGACCTGGACGGCGAGTCCCTGCACACCGACCTGTACGCGGTGCCGGCCGCCGGCGGGACGCCGGTCCTGGTGGTGCGCAGCGCCGGATCGGCCGGCCACCCCGTCGCGCTGCCCGGCGGGGAGGTGCTCTACCTCGGCAGCGCCTTCTCCGGCATCCACGCGGTGGCCCGCAACACCGGCCTCTACCGCGCCCCCCTGGTGATCGGCGGCGAGCCGGCGGCCGGGGTGCGGCTGACCGAGGAGGAGTCGGTCGACATCGAGCCGATGACCCCCGTCGCGGTCGAGGACGGCGTCCTGGTCACGGTGCGGGTGCGCGGCGCGGTCGAACTCCGGCTGGTCCCCTCCGGCGTCCAGGACGGCCCGCTGGAGAAGCTCCCCCTCGTCCTGGGCGAGCGGGCGGCCGTCAAGGCGTTCACCTCCTACGGCGGGCAGGTCATCGCGGTGGTGTCCACCCCGGAGAGCCCCGGCGAGGTGGTCACCCCGGACGGGACGCTCACGGACTTCTGCGGGTCGCTGGCCGGGATCCGCCCGCTCCAGGAGATCACCGCCGTCTCCGCCGACGGCTACCCGGTCCACGGCTGGCTGGCCCTGCCGGAGGGCGAGGGGCCGCACCCGGTCCTGCTGAACGTGCACGGCGGCCCGTTCCACCAGCACGGCTGGGGCTTCCTGGACGAGACCCAGGTCTACGCCGCCGCCGGATACGCGGTGGTCCTGCCCAACCCGCGCGGCTCGGCGGGGTACGGCCAGGCCCACGGCCAGTCGGTGATCGGCGCCTTCGGCACCGTGGACGCCGACGACGTGCTGGCCCTGCTGGACGCGGCGCTGGCCCGGCCCGAGTGCGACGGCGAGCGGGTCGGCGTGATGGGCGGCTCCTACGGCGGGTTCATGACGAGCTGGCTGGCCGCCCACCACGGAGCGCGGTTCAGGGCGGCCTGGAGCGAGCGGGCGGTCAACGCCTGGGACTCCTTCACCGGCTCCTCCGACATCGGCTGGTTCTTCGCCGAGGCGTACTGCGGCCCCGACCCCGAGGTCCAGCGCGCGATGAGCCCGCTCTACCACGCCGACCGGATCAACCTGCCGTTCGCGGTGGTCCACTCCGAGGAGGACTGGCGCTGCCCGGTCGAGCAGGCCCAGCGCATGTTCGTCGCGCTGCGCCGCAACGGCGTGCCGGCCGAGTTCCTGCTGTTCCCCGGCGAGGGCCACGAGCTCAGCCGGAGCGGCCGTCCCCGGCACCGCCGCCAGCGTTTCGAGGCCGTCCTCGAATGGTGGGCGCGCCACCTGTCCTGAGCCCGGCGCCGGGCGGCCCGGGCGGGCCGCCCGGGCCGGAGGCGGCCAGGCCGTCACCGCCCGCGCCGTCGGGGGGCGACCGCCGTCAGGCCAGGCAGGTCAGCGGCCTGCCCCCGTTGAACTCGACCATCTCCAGCAGCGCGGCGCCGAGGTCGATCGGCTCCCCCGGGGGCAGGCCGTCCAACTCGGCGTAGGCCCGGTGCAGGTTGCCGACGATGCGCTCGGGGTCGAGCAGCCCGGCGTACTCGCCGAGGTCGGCCTCGCGCGCCGCCTGCAGCGGCGACAGGCCGGCCGCCCGGCCGAGCTCGGCGGTGGCCATCACGAACCGCAGGTATCCCTGCACGCGGTCGATGACCTCGGGACCGCACACCCCGCCGTGGCCGGGCACGATCGTCTCGGCGTTCAGCTCCCTGAGCCGGTCGAGGACCGCGATCGACCCCTGGACCGAGCCCATCATCACGAACGGCGTACCGCCGTTGAACACCAGGTCGCCGGCGAACAGCAGCGACCGCTCGGGGATCCACACGATCGAGTCGTTGGTCGTGTGCGCCGGGCCGCCGACGTGGCGGACCTCGCAGCGCAGCTCGTCGGAGTGGACGGTCACCCCGTCGGTGTAGGTGAGGAACGGCGGGCAGGCCTCCAGATCGCCCCAGTCGACCGGGGTCCAGGCCAGGGTGCGGTATTCCGGGATCCCCTCGGCCAGGATCATCTCCCGGGTCCGCTCGTGCCCGACGATCGTCGCCTCGGGGAAGGCGTAGTTGCCGAAGGTGTGGTCACCGTGGTGATGGGTGTTGATCAATGTCGTGACCGGCCGGTCGGTGACCGACCTGATGGCCTCGCGGTAGGCCAGGGTGCGCCGCTCGGTGGAGCAGGAGTCCACGCTGATCACTCCGCGCCGCCCCACCAGGAAGCCGGTGTTGTTGATCCACCAGCTCCCGTCGGGCTGGATGTAGGCGTAGACGCCGTCGGCGACCTCCTGGACGCGGGAGGGGGGCAGGGCGTGGTCATGCCGAGATGAGCTCATAGCATGATTGTCGGTTCCCGGACATGAGTCATCACAGTGATCGGCCGATTCCACGACGGAACGGGGCACTCCGCCGCCGGCGTGCGCGAAGGCACCCGTGACCCGCCCCCGGCGTGACGGCCCTGATGATCTCGGACACGGCACCCGCCGAAGGTGTCGCGACGATCCTTCGGCATCCGCCCGACCGGTCGCGTTGGCGATCTTCATACGTCGGCTTCGAGGAGAGCCTGGACGTGCTCGGGGAAGACGCAGGCGTGCTCGGTGACGGTCCGGGTGAAGGCGGTGGTGAGGGCGTCGGGGCGGGTCCGGGTGTAGGCGGCCAGGGGCCGGCGGATGGCGGGCCGCGGGCGGAGGAGACGACCGTCGAATCCGGCGGGAATGCTGTTGGCGGGGACCAGGGCGGGCCCGAGACCGGCCGCGGCGAGCAGGGGCGCGGCCGCGCTCTGTTCGGTACGGATCGCGGCGCGCGGCTGGAATCCCGCCGCCGCGCACGCCTGGTCGAGAACTTCGGCCAGGCCGTTGCCGGGTGCGTAGTGCACCCAGGCGCAGTCGGCCAGCGCCACCAGGTCGAGATGGGCCCGACCGGTGGCGGCGAGCGGATCGTCGGCGGCGACCACGATGACGAACTCCTCGATGCCGATCTCCCGGATCGGTCCGTCCCACTGCGCAGGCGGCGGCCCGATGGCCAGGTCGGCCTGCCCGGCGGCCATCGCGGCGGCGAGTTCGTCGGCGTGCCGGTGCTCGAACAGGCGTACCTGGTTGCTCGGATACCGCCGGCGCCAGGCGCGCAGCACGGCGGGCAGGACGCCAAGGGTGATCGAATAGAGCGTCGCGACGTGCAGTTCGGCTGCCTCCAGGCCGCCGGCCTGGCGGGCGGCGGTGCGGGCGCGGTCGGCGTCGGCGAGGGCGGCGCGGGCGTACGGCAACATCGCCCGACCCATCGGAGTCGGCCGGACCGAGCGGGGGAGGCGCTCGAGCAACGTCCCTCCGACGGATTTCTCGAGCGCGCGGATCTGGTGCGACAGCGCGGGCTGGGTGACGTGGAGCAGCTCAGCCGCATGGGTGAAGGAGCCGGTGTCGACCACCGTGATCAGGTACTCGAGCTGCCGCAACGTTGCCATGAACAAATGTTATCGCAGCAATGAAAAGCAAGCCTTGGACTTATCGACGCAGGTCGAGCAGAGTCGATGTGTCGCCGTTCGAGCGACATATCCCTTTGAAGAACCAAGGAGAACCATCATGGCTGTCACAGACGTCCTTGCCGGGCAGCGGCTGGTGATCGTCGGGGCAGGCTCCCATACCGGCCGCTCCCTCGCCCGGGCGGCTTCAGCCGCGGGTGCCGACCTGGTGCTGGCCGGGCCGGACCCGCGCAAGCTCGAATGGACCGCCGGTGAGCTGGCGGGCCCGGCACAGGTGACGCCGGTCGATCTGACGGACGAGGGCTCCATCGCGGATCTGGCCGCCGAGGTCGGCAATTTCCAGCATCTGGTGTCCACCGCGGCGATGCACGCCAACGGGCCGGTGACGGAGCTCGATCTCCAGGACATCCAGCGGGCGTTCTCCGCGAAGGTGATCGGCCCGCTGCTGCTGGCCAAGCACCTGGCCCCGCGGGTACGCGAGGAGGGCTCGTTCACCTTCTTCTCGGGGGTGGCCGCCTGGCGGCCCGCTCCGGAGCGGGCGGTGATGGCCACCACCAACGGGGCGCTGTCGTTCCTGGTGCAGGCGCTGGCCGTGGAACTGGCGCCGGTACGGGTGAACGCGATCTCCCCCGGCATCGTCGACACCGGATCCTGGGACCGTATGGGGTCGGAGAAGGCGGCGTTCCTGCGCGGCGTGGCCGAGCGCAACCCCGCCCGCCAGGTCGGAACCGCCGACGACCTGGTGCAGGCGGTCATCTACACGCTGACCAGCCCGTACGTCACCGGCACCGTTCTGCACGTCGACGGCGGCGGCCGTCTCGTCTGACCCACGCGAGGAGAGCACCCACCATGGATCTACAGCTCAACGATGCCGTCGTCATCGTGACGGGAGCCTCCGCGGGCATCGGCAAGGCGGCGGTGGCCCTGCTGGCAGCCGAAGGGGCCACGGTCGTCGGCGTCGCGCGTGACCCGCGAGGGCTGGAGCGGCTCGCGCCCACGGTCGTGGGGATCGCGGCCGACCTCACCGAACCGGAGTCCGCGCGGCGGATCGCCGATGCCGTGCTGGAACGGTACGGCCGCATCGACGGACTGATCAACAACCTCGGCGGTCTTGACGCCCGTACCGGGTTCCTGCAGGTGACCGACGAACAGTGGAAGGCCACCTTCGACCTCAACCTGCACACCGCGGTCCGGATGACCAAGGCCGTCCTGCCCGCCCTGCTGCGCCAGGGCGGCAGTCTGGTGCACGTGACCAGCGAGGCGGCCCGGCTGCCGGACGTGCCGCTGGTGGACTACGCGGCGGCCAAAGCCGCGCTGCTGTCGGTGTCGAAGACCCTGGCCGTCGAGTACGGCCGGGACGGGGTCCGCTCCAACGTCGTCTCCCCGGGGCCGACCCGCACCCGGCTGTGGGACGCTCCGGGCGGATTCGCCGACCAGCTCGCCGAGCAGTTCGGCCTGGACCGCGAGCAGGCGATCGAACATTTCGTCGGCCAGGTACGGCGGCTGCCCACCGCGCGGCTCGGCACCCCCGAGGATGTCGCCCGCGTCATCGCCTTCCTGCTGTCACCGCTGACGGCACAGGTCACCGGCGCCGAGTGGGCCGTCGACGGCGGAGCCCTCCGCCAGATCTGACCCCTACCCGGCCAGCGCCGGATCAGCCGATCCCGAACTCAGACCTCATCTCACTCATCTCGAAGGTGTGTTCACCATGTCCGTTCTCAAGCGTGTCATCGCAGTCGCCGCGACCACGGCCTGCCTCTCCGTCGGGGTCGCCGCGGCAGCTCAGGCCGGCGTCTCCGCGTCTCCGCGGCCCCACTCCGCACATTCCGACCAGCGGTGGGCATGGAGCCTGGTCGACCGGTCCCACGAGCTCGTGCGCCCCGAGCACATCACCGTGGATCGCTCCATCGGCACCCGCCGGGCCCGTACCGCCGTGCACCTGGCCCAGCAGCTCTACACCTTCTGGAACACCGGCCAGGCCAAGTATCTGCACGCCGCCGTCAGCCCGAACTTCCGGGACAACACCCTGCCCGAGGGCCGCCCGCAGGGCCCGGCCGGACCGGCGTCCGCCTCCAAGAACTTCCGCGCCGCCGTACCCGACCTGACCTGCGAGCTGTCGGACCTGCTGGTGACCGGCGACAAGATCACCGCACGGCTGGTCTTCCGCGGTCACTTCACCGGCACCTTCGACGGCAAGGAGGGGCAGGGCCAGAAGGTGGAGTTCAACGCCATCGACATCCAGCACGTCAGCGGCGACCGCATCGTCGAGGACTGGCACATCGAGGACAACCAGACCCTGATGGCCCAGCTGGACGCGCCCGCGGCACGCCGATGACCCTCGGTCCGGGCTTGTGTGAGGCGGGTGCCGTCAGCGCCGGTAGAGGCGGAAGTAGTCGAACTCGGCCGTGGCTCCGGCACCCCCCAGGGAGATGAGCCCGACACGCAGGTCCGTCTCCGCGGGCATCGTCCACACGCCGCCGAAGATCCACGACTTCCCGTCGCGGCTGGTGGCCGCGCGCAGCTCGTGCTCGCCGTTGCGCGGGTCGACGCGGTGGACGAGGCGCAGCCACGTCGTATCGGCGGGCGGCCCGACGATCGTGCCGCCGTAGGCGATCCGACCGGCATAGGGCATCTCCTTGCCGAACTCGGTCTGGCGGGTGTTCCAGATGGCGGCGTGCACGAGCTTGGCGTAGAGGTCGTCGCTGCCGTAGGCGATCAGACCGGCCTGCTGGTAGTTGCGGACCGTGTCCGTGCCCAGGTCGATGCGGAGTTTCGTTTCGGCGGTCCAGTCGCCTTCGGGCACCTCGCGCAGGAGCACCGAGGCGGAGTTGTCCTCCCGGTTGAGCTCGGCGGCCTGCGTCGGCCAGCGGAGCGCGCCGCCGCCGAGGCGTCCTTGCGGAGCGCGGACCCAGGTCCATCCCTGTCGCAGGTCCGCGCCGTCGAACTCGTCGCTCCGGGCACGGTCCAGCGGCCCCGGGCGCGGGTCGCGCACGGGCCTGTGCCTCGTGGCCACGCCCGGCGCCCGCTGCGGCTCCTCCGACGCCCACGCCCCGCCCCGGACGGTCGGCCACCCGCCGATCCAATCCAGCCGGTCGATCAGCATCGGCCGCTCGTTGATGCCGAACGGCTCGTCGAGATAGGGATCGTCTCGGTCGATGGCATGGTAGGCCAGCCAGTCCTGCCCGGTCGGGTCGGTCACCACGGCGTTGTGTCCGGTACCCACCCAGCGGTTGCCGTTCGGCGCGATGACGATCGTGCCGCCGGCCCGTGAGGTGTTGAGCGGCATGCCCTCGCAGTCGAGATAGGGCCCTGTGATGGCGCGGGAACGGCCGGCGTAGACGCTGTAGCCGGTGGCCGGGCCCGCGCAGCAGTCAGCGGAGGAAGCGAACAGGTACCAGTAGCCGCCGCGGCGCAGGAGGTAGCCGCCCTCGAAGCGGTTGTCGATGGCGATCATGGTGGGGTCGCCCACCGCCCGGCCGCCCGTGGCGTCGAGCCGTGTGATGTGGATCCCGCCGTAGTAGGAGCCGTAGACAAGGTATTCGGTCCCGTCGGTGTCGACGGCATGACTGGGATCGAAGGTCCATTTGAAGTCGTCGGGGCCCCCGCCCCTGCGCGGGCCGACGACGGGTGCCCCCGAGTCGGTCCAGGGGCCCGCTGGAGTGGGGGCGGTGGCCATCCCGATCGCGTTGTCGTTGCGCTCCGGAGTGACGGTGGTCTGGGTGACGACGTAGTACAGCCGGTAGCGGCCGTTCACGCGGCGGATGTCGGGCGCCCACAGACTCGCGCCCGCCGCCGTGTCGGCCCACGTGGGCAGGGTCCGGGCGGTGAAGGCGTCGCCGACGTGGCTCCAGGAGACCAGATCACGTGACCGGGAGATCGGCAGATGGTGGGCGCTCCTCTCCCCCTCGCGCAGGGGATCGCTGGTACCGAAGGCGTACCACCAGCCGTCCTCGCCCCGGATGATCGCGGGGTCGGCGAAGGTGTCGGCGAAACCGCCGCTGACCGGATTGGTGTAGGTCCCGCCCCCACTGCCACGTTCCGCCGGGGCGGCTCCCGGGACGCCGCCCGAGACGCTCTGCCGTAGAGCGGCCGAGGTGGCCTCCCGCGGGGAGGACGCGGCCGGGGCCGCCGCGACGAGGCAGGCCAACCCCGCGCACAGCGCTGTCATGCGCTGGACGATTCTGGCGCGCATTCGGATCCCTCTCGCTAGGGTTCGCCTCTCGCCGACGCTCACCTCGGCATCCAGCCTGGGCGATCTCCATTACCAGCCGTTTGTACAACGTTGCATTCAACGTTGTAAATAGCCGTCGACGTATTCGGTGATGATCGAAGGGGTCCCGGACACCGACGGCGATCGGTCCATCGACCGCCCCGACTTCAGGCGACAGACCCTGGTCTCCTTCCGGAAGGGGATCAGGCCGGCACGGCGGCCGGATGGCATGCGGGTGCACGGAAGGGGCGACTACGGGGTGCATGACCCCTTGCTGTCGGCGACTCGCAGGCTCAGCGTCGTGCCGTAGTGCCGGTGCATGCTCTGGTCGGCGGGCGGGTCCTGGGTGCAGACGGCGCGTTCGAGGTGCGGACCGTCGTCGTATCCCTCGGTCACGATGGGCCGGCTCATCGAGGCCGTCCGGGCGGTCGCCGTGGTCGCCGTAGTCACCTTGGTGGGCGGCGGTGCGACGGACTGGGGGACGAGGCGGGTCTCTACGACGGTCTGGCGGATCACCTCGCGCACCGGCTCGGTCCGCACGACGCCGGCGGCGATGTCGCGCTGCAGCCGGGGCTCCGCCGAGCGCACTTCCCAGGCCCGGTTGCGACACGACTTGGAGCAGTAGGAAGCGGGACGGCCACGTCCGGCGTAGGGCACGTGCTGCCTGCACCAGGCGCACGAGCGGCCCACGTTAGCACTGAGAACGATCTTGTGGTGTCGTTTCTGCTCACCCGGGATGCCGGCCTCTTGGCGCCGTACCGCCTCTCATGAGTTCACGGACCCGAGTGGAGGGCTTGGAGGCGGTGATCGGCGCCGCGGAGACCGTGCGGCTGGGGTCCGCGGTGCGGTCAGCACGCCCAAGGCTCCGTCCTCGAAACAGGGACGGAGCCTTGGGCGGGGTTCAACGCGCCAGGCGCCGAGGAGGCCTGCTTCCTCACCCGTCCTGGGGTGTCAGCCGTTGACGGTGGCGTGCTCGCTGACGTCCGCCTCCCGGATGGCCAGCCGGACGCCGGTCAGGCGGGCTCCGGCTGTCCCGTCGGCGGTGACGAGCGGCGCGTCCGCGCCGTTCATGGTCAGCTCGCTGCCGCTGGGATCGAGGTCCTTGAGCTTGCCGCTGATGTGCACGGGGTTGGCCGCGTACAGGGTCTGGTGCGGGGTGACGATCTCGAGCTCGGCATCGATGTGCAGCTCGCTGGGGTATCGCACCCGGCTGAGGCTGTCCTCGGCGCCGTCGCCGAGGGTGCCGCCGGAGGGCCGCGGCCAGCTCGCGCGCAGCATCACCCGGCCGCCGAGCGCATCGCAGTGGCCGAGCATGGCAAGGCGCGTGATCTGAGCCAGGACGCCGGTGCTGTCGTATTTGTCGGGCCCGAACAGCAGGATCTCGGCCCCGGCCGCCTTTGAGCGGTCGCCGGCCAGTTCGATGCGCTCGGTCTTGCCGTCGATCTCGACCTCGATGTCGCCTTCGGCCGACACCTGCATGATCAGGGAAGGGTCGACCAGCATGTACATGTACGGGGCCGGACTCGGGGCGAAGAACAGGCCGGGCGTGATGCCGACCGGTCCGTTCTCGTCGTCGGCCGGGTACCAGGCCTCGGGCAGGGAGGTGCCACGGAGCACGTTCGGTGCCTGGGCGACCTCGAACGGACCCTCACCGCGAGGGCTGCCGAGGTAGGGCCGGGTGAGCGGCTTCTTGAAGGGGGGAACGTCGTCGATGGTGCCGTGAAGGTCGATGACGTTGCGGTGGGCCAGCCGCAGGGTGCTGGTCTCCAGAATGCCGAAGTGCCGGAGGTGGAACTGCGCGGGGAAGTTCTTACCCGGCACGATCTGGCGTATCTGCCCGGTGTTGGGCAGATACGGGTTGGTCAGCACCTGGATGCGGTCGTCGAGTTCGTAGCTGAAGCCCTTGATGCCGACCTCGGGGGCGCTGATCAGCTCCAGGTCGAACCCGGCGTAGCCCTCCTCATCCACGATGTGCTCGAAGCCCGGCATCGGCCACTTGTTGAACTGGGCGAACCCTGAGAGGTTGATCGTCTCGCGGCGACCTGCGTAGTAGTCGTCGCCGAACACCACGGTCGCGCAGGCCAGGACGTGGGGCCGGATCGGCTTGGGCTCGAGATCGAGAGACTCGTAAGTCTCACGTAAAGTAGTCATACGGGGACCATACGATATATCCACCGTTCATCCTGGCTGTTTACCGTGATCGCCGACCGTGGCGGCGATCTTCGCGTCGCCGCTCGAGGCCATAAAGGACGCCCTGGCCCTTCGGGGCCGGCAGAGATCGATGATCAGGTGGTCTGAATTCCCGATCCTGCCCCCGCCCAGTCTTCATGGCCCAGCGCTCGGGTCGGCGCCATAAGACGCGAAGTAACTCTCTGTGACGGCTTTTGAACGATGTGGCCAAGCTCTGTCCGCGCCCGGCTTCCGCCTGGCCCACCCGTGCCCGACACCACCCCGGCCTGCCGGAGCACCTCAGTCGTCGGCCAGTGCGGCGGTGGCGTCGCGGCCGGCGCCGGTGGCGCGGCGCAGGAAGCCGGCCAGCAGGTCCAGCTCGGCTTCCGTGTATTCCGCGCAGATCTCGTCCATCGCGTGGTTCATGCCGGAGTAGAGCCGGAACAGCTCCGCGTTACGCTCGGGCAGCGCCTTGATCAGCACGGCGCGGCGATCGGCGGTGTCGCGCTCGCGGGCCACCCACCCTGCCCTCTCCAGCCGGTCCAGGATGCCGGTCAGTGTGGCGGGATGCAGCCCGGCCTGCCGCGCCAAGGCCGTCGGACTGATCGGCCCGCACCTCCCGATGAGGTCGAGGCAGTCAAGATCCACGTCCTTCAGCTCGGCCCGCGCGCTCACCTGCCGGTCGAGCAGGGACAGCTGGCCGCGCAGCTCGCGCAGCGCCTCCTTGATCGCCACCGTGGCCCGCCTGCGGCGGCGCGCGTCATCCACATTCCCAGATGTGACGGAACTCATATCATATGACTTTCAAATTAGATGCTACGGTTTTCATATTATACGGCATGCGAAAGGATTTGACATGATCCTCGTCACCGGAGCCACCGGCACCATCGGCCGCCCCCTCGTGGACCTGCTCACCGGCGCGAACGCCAAGGTCCGCGCCGTCACCCGCACCACCGAGCCCACCTCCCTGCCTGCCGCGGCCGAGGTGGTGACCGGCGACCCGGCACAACCCGGCACCCTCGCCCGCCACCTCGACGGGGTCACCGCGCTGTTCCTCCACCCGCGGGCCGCGGGCGACGCGGCGGCGGAGCTCGTCGCACTGGCCAAGGAGCACGGGGTGCGGCGCGTGGTGGCACTGTCGGCCATCAACATCGACGAGCCTCTCGACCACCAGCCGTCGCGTTTCCGCGGCGACCGCAACAAGGAGACGGAGGATGCGGCCGTCGCCGGCGGCCTGGAGTGGACGAGCCTGCGTGCGTCGAGCTTCGCGGTCAACGCCCTGATCAGCTGGGGCGGCCAGGTCACGGCGGGCGACGTGGTCTGCGGCCCGTACGCCGGCTTCGCCGAGACGCCGATCCACGAGCACGACATCGCGGCGGTGGCGGCCCACGCCCTGCTGACCGACGACCTGGTGAACCGGCGCACGTACCTGACCGGGCCGCAAGCGCTCACCCACACGGACATGGTGGAGATCATCGGCGAGGCCATCGGCAGGCCGCTGACCTACACGGAGATCCCGCCGGAGGCCGCAGCCCAGGGCCTGATCGCCCGCGGCCTGCCCGAGCCCTTCGTCACGGCGCTCATGGCACGGTACGCCCGGGACCTGGCCAGGCCGACCCGTCCCACGGACGACGTGGAGAAGATCCTCGGCCGTCCGGCTCACACCTTCGCCGCCTGGGCCGAAGAGTACGTATCGGAGTTCAGGGGCTGAAAACCACGGACAGGGCCGGGCTGCGCCGTTGCGGCGCCCTGCCCTGTTCGGGGAGAAGCCCCCGACCCGACCGCGCCCTGTTCGGCTTCTTCGCCGCCACGGCCGAACCCGGATGCGAGAACGTCCACGAAGCCACCTTGGAAGGGCTCGACACGGCCGCCCGCAAAGGCAAGCGCGGCGGCCGCCCGCAGGTCATCACCGATGACCTGCGGCACAGCGTGCACTGGGACCCCTCCCCCGGCGCTGACCGTTGTCGGGGTTCGGCCCGCATGGGCCCGAACTACATTCACCGTTCACCAGGTGTTGCCGCCGGCCGGGAGCCCGGTGGGCGGCACGCGCCGAATTCCGGGCTGTCGGACGGTCCGGCGACGTCACCTTCGAGGGCGCGCACGGCTCCATCAAGCTTGACGAGACCGCGACAGTGTCAGTCCTGAGCTCCGGCGTCGATGCTGTCGACGGTCAGGTCCGTCAGCGCCGCGATGGCCGCGGCGACGGTGGCACGCCCCCGGTTCAGCTCCGCGGCGATCGCCTCGGCCGCGCCCAGCACGCCGACGCAGCGGAGCCGGAGGGCTTCCTGCGTGAGCCCGGAGTACGGCCGCAGGGCGGTGGCCATCAGGTCCGTGTAACCGTCGAGCAGCTCGCGCTCGATCGCCTCCATCTCCTGGCTCCCCTTGAGCGCGGCCGAGACGGCGGTCCACTCCGGCATGTCGGTGGCGCAGGCGAAGTAGGCGGCGCTCAGGACGCGGGCGATCTCGCGGGGGACGGCCGAGGCGTCACGCAGGGCCTCCTCCGAGGCGGCCCGGTGCCGCTCGTCGAGCCGCCGGTAGAGCGCGATCAGCAGGCCGGGGCGGGTGCCGAAGTGGTCGTAGACGACTGGCCTGCTCACTCCGGCGGCCTCCGCCAGGCTGAGCAGCGTGAGGCTGTCGGTGCCGTGGGCGCGCACGATCGCCATGGCGGTGTCGAGCAGCTGCTCCCGCCTGGCCGGCTTGGACAGGCGAGTCGATCCCGTGGCCATCGTCCTCCCTTGCGTCGCCTCCCAGCTTAAGCTACAAAATGTAAGTTACATAATGTAGGTTAGTGAGAGGACATCACCGTGGAGCACTCCGTACTGATCATGGGCGGATCCGGCCAGGCGGGCGTGGGGACCGCAACCCTCCTGCGCCGGTGGTACCCGGAGCTGCCGCTGACGATCGCGGGCCGCGATCTCGGCCGCGCCCGGCGGATCGCCGACGAGCTCGGCCGCGCGACAGCCGCGACCATCGATCTGCGGCGAGGTGACCTCGGCCTCCAGGAGACCGACGGCTACTCGGCGGTCGTGGCAACGGTGTGGGACAGCCACCTGAACGGACTGCGTTACGCACAGGACCGCGGCCTGCCGTACGTCAGCATCTCCAGCGGCCTGGTCGACATCGGACCCGAGGTTGTCGCCGCCGGCCTGCGAGCCGGCGCGGCGCCGGTCCTGCTGGCCAGCCACTGGTACGCGGGGCTCGTCGTCCTCGCGGTGCTCGGCCTCGCCAGGGAGTTCGACCGGCTCGACACCGTCGAGGTCAGCGGCGTGCTGGACGGACAGGACAGCGGCGGGCCCGCGGCCATGGCGGACATGGAACGCCTGCTGGCCGCCACCTCAGCGGGGCACGTCCGCCGCGACGGCGTCTTCCACTGGGTCAGCGGCCCCGATGCTGAAGTGGAGATCACCGACCTCGACGGCACCGTGCTGCCCGGCCGGATCGTCCCCATCCTCGACGTGCCGAGCCTGGCCCTCGCGACGGGCGCGCCCAACGTCCGCTTCGCGTTCGCGATCGGTGAGTCGGCGGGCAGGCGGCGCGGCGGGCCCGCGTCCACGGAGGTCAGGATCGACCTCGAAGGCGTGGACCGCGCCGGCGCGCCACTCAGGACGAGCCGCTACCTCTTCCACCCGGAGGGGCAGCGCCCCCTGACGGCGCTCGGCGTCGCCCTCGGCGTCGAGCGACTGCTCGGCCTGCGCGGCGCCCCCGTGCCGCCCGGCCTCCACACCCCCGAGGCGTTGATCGACCCCGGCTACGCGGCCGAGCGGATGGCGGGGATCGGCGCCATCTTCACCGGCGCGCACGGCGATCGCTGACTCCGGCGATCGAGAATCGCGGGCGGCGCGCCCGTGACATCCGTTCCGCAGGGCCATCCGATCAGCCCACGACGCGAACGACTCGCCGTACGCCGGGGCCACGACCAACGCCGGCCGCCGGGGCCGGACCGTCGTCATCCGGGGTTGAGGAACAGCGACGACGCCGGCCTGGAGCGCTTCTCCGCCCTGACACTCATGACGCCGACACGGCAGGTCTGCCGATCTCGGCATACGGCCGGATGCGCGAGGAAGCACGGCGATCCCCGACGGCGGCCTCGACCGGCTGATGACCTACCCGATCAAGAACGAGATGTACGTCCTGGACCCGACCGGCGCCACCCGCTCCGCCCCTGCTCTCATCATGTTGAACGATAGTACAAGTTGTACTAGCGTTCAACATGATGAGGGCGAGGGGGACATGATGACGCAGCAACAGTTCACGCGGGCAGGGACGCGCCAGTGGGCGGGCCTGGGCCTGCTGGCCCTGCCGACGGTGCTGCTGGGACTGGACGTGACCGTCCTGTACCTGGTGGCGCCGAGCATGGCGGCCGATCTGTCCCCGTCAGCCACCCAACTGCTATGGATCATGGACGCCTACGGGTTCCTCGTCGCCGGGTTCCTCGTCACCATGGGCACGCTGGGCGACCGGATCGGGCGGCGCCGGTTGCTGAAGACCGGGATGATCGCCTTCGCGGCGGCCTCGGTGTTCGCCGCGTTCGCCCCCACGGCCGAGCTGTTGATCCTCGCGCGAGCCCTGCTGGGGGTGGCCGGGGCGACGCTCATGCCCTCCACGCTGTCGCTGATCTCGAACATGTTCCCCGACGCGCGTCAGCGCGCGGTCGCGATAGGGGTCTGGGCCACGATGTTCGCGCTCGGGATGGCCGCCGGGCCGATCGTGGGCGGATCGCTGGTGGACTCCTTCTGGTGGGGAGCGCCGTTCCTGACGGCGGTGCCCGTCGCCCTCGTCGTCCTAGCCGGGGCACGCGCCCTGCTCCCCGAGTACGCGGCCCCGTCCACCGGCCGGCTGGACCTGATCAGCGTGGGCCTGTCCCTGGCAGCGATCCTTCCGGTCATCTACGCCGTCAAGCGCATCGCCTCCGACGGTCCCGACGGCCCGACCCTCGTCTGTGCCATGGCGGGCGTTCTGGCTGGAATCGTGTTCGTACGCCGCCAACGCCGCCTCCCCGACCCACTGCTGGACGTGACACTGTTCGGCAACCGGGCCTTCACCGTGGCCTTGAGTGTGCTGCTCATCGGCCTGGTCGGAGTCGGGGGCTCGATGTACCTGGTCACGCAGTACCTCCAGCTCGTCGAAGGGCTCACGCCCTTCGACGCGGGGCTCTGGATGGGACCACCGGCGCTGGCGATGTTCGCCGCCGCCATCGGTGCTCCCCTGGTCGCCCGGCGCTTCCGCCCCGGCTCGGTCATGGGCGCCGCCCTCGGGGCGTCCCTCGCCGGCCACGCGCTGCTCGCCACCGCGGGACTCGACGACGAGGTCCCTGTGGCAGTCGGCTTCGCGTTCGTCTATCTCGGGCTGGGCGCCCTCGCCGCCCTGGGCACCGACATGGTGGTGGGGGCGGTGCCGGCAGCGCGATCCGGGTCGGCGGCGTCGCTCTCCGAGACGGTCCAGGAACTCGGCATCGCCGTCGGCGTCGCCCTGCTCGGCAGTCTCACCACCGCCGTCTACCGCATTCAGGTGACGGTGCCCGAAGGTCTGACGTCGGAGAGCTCCGGTCCCCTCACCGACAGTCTGAACGCGACCGTGGCGATCAGCGACAGCCTTCCGCCCGGGACCGTCGAAGCGGCCCAGCAGGCCTTCACCAGCGGACTCAACATCGCTTCCCTGGTCGCGGGGGTCGCCATCGCCGCTGCCACGGCGCTGTGCCTGGGGATGCTGCGTCACGTGCCCCCGCTCGGGGAGGCGCAGAACCGCGACACCGACGTTTGAACGATGGTCCGACTATCCTGAGGGTCGTGCCGAGGAGCAGCAAGGACGACACCGCCGACGACAGCGAGCACGTCGACGGACGCCGCGCGCGTGGCGAGAAACGACGCGCGGAGATCATCGATGCCACCCTTGCCGTGGTCACTCGCGACGGCGCGGCCGGCGTCACCCATCGCACGGTCGCCAAGCAGGCCGGCACCACGACGTCCCTGAGCACCTACTACTTCGCGACCCTCGACGACCTGCTCGTCGCCGCCCTCACGACTGTCGCCGACGCCTACACCGCCCGCATCCGCGACATCATCGACAACCCCGGCGACAAGCTCAGCGGCCTGGCCCACCTCATCGCCGAGTCCGCCGGCTCCGGACGTGAACGCGCCCTGGCCGAACGCGAGCTGGCAACCCTGGCCGCCCGCCGCCCCGCACTGCGACCCGTGGCACGACGCTGGCGGGAGAACATCGCCGAACTCGCCACTACGCTGACCGACGACCCTGCGGCCATCGCCGCCCTCGTCGCGGCCTCCGACGGACTGTGCACCGCGATCCTCCTCGACAACGCCCCCGCCGATCCTGATCACATCCAAGCCGTCCTGCAACGAGCCGTCCGCAACTGAGCCGACGGGGACCGTACGGCCCTCGGCCCGGGAACGGCCTGTCGTAAACGGAGCTGTCACCAGGTGAACGCGGTGGTGTTGGCTCTGGTCAGCCGGTAACTGGAAGTCCGACCGATGGGGCCGCTCGGCCGCTCACGTCCTGACCACTGTCAACGACCTGCGCCGTCGCGGCGTGAAGGTCGTCCACTGTGCTGCGACAGGAAACCTTGGGCTTGTGTCATCGAAGCTTGAGCGACCCGTGAAACCGGGCGTTCGGCGCCGCGCTACCGCCGAGGGGGCTGCTCACCTCGCTGGGATGCCTCATCGCGACATCGGGATCAGCCGGACCCCGCGAGCAGATGCACGACACCGGCCGGGTTCTTGATCCAGTGGGTTCTGGAATCGAGACTCTCCAGGGGCTCGACCTCGTCACACGGGTGGATACCGCTGTCGGCCGGTTTGGCCGCCGCCGCGTCCAGGTCATCGGTGTGCAGCTGCAGCCACAGGTCGGACCGGCTGTAGTTGTCGACACAGTCGAGCCACAGCGTATTGGGTCCGAACCGCACCGAATGAGTTCTCGAGACGGTCGGAGCGTAGGAGACGTCGTCTTCCTTGACGTCGAAACCCAGAATGTCGCGGTAGAAGGCCACGGTGGCCTCGTACTGCGCCTTGGGGATCTTCATGGCGATGTTCAGGCCGGCGGTGAATTCAGGCTTGTTCATTGTTGCTCGACTCCTTCGTGTCGGTGGCGTCCAGTGCGAGTTCCAGCGCGGTCAGCCGGTCATCCCACCTGTTGGCGAGCCTGACCGGCCACAGCTGGGCGATGCGGATGGCGGCTGATCGGCAACCGTCGCGCCAGATCCGTGACGGTTGCGGGCCCGGCGCGGCCGAGCTCCTCCAGCAGCGCCCGCCGCGTCGGATCGGTGAGCGCCGCGGACACCGCGACAGCCTGGCCTTCTGCACCAGGCGGCCGCATCGAGGCAGGTCTCCAGGTCGACGAGCTCGGCGCCCCATCCCTGACTGTTGGCCTTGGGGGCAGCGCGGGCCACGTCGGCGGCGGCGCAGGGTGCTCACCTGCACACCTCCCGGGAGACAGGTGAGCGGGGTGCCCTTCGCCATCCCGGAGGCAGGCGGACAGCGGGCTTCCGCCGCAGAAGGGCTTCACGCCATGCGGAGGATGACCTTGCCGGTGGTGCGGCGGGTGGTCAGGGCGGTGAGGGCGGTTGCGGCCTGGTCGAGGGGGTATTCGGCGCCCACCATGGGGTGGACGCGTCCCGAGGCGGTCAGGGCGAGCAGGTCGTGGAGCGGCGCGGCGGCACGGCTGTCGGGGAGGCGCAGGTGGGCGCCCAGCCAGTAGCCGCCGACGGTGATGTTGCGCTCGCTGAGGATCCCGGGGTCGATGGGGGTGGGGTCGATCCCGCCGGAAGTGCCGTAGGTGATCAGGCGGCCGAAGGGGGCCAGCGCGTGAGGGGCTGCCTCGAAGACGGGGCCGCCGACGGCGTCGAGGATCACGTCGGCGAGGGCGCCGCCGTTGGCTTCGCGGATGCGCTCGGCGTAGCCGTCGGCCTCGCCGGGGATGGCGGCGTCGGCGCCGAGCCGGAGGACCAGGGCACGTTTGTCGGGGGTGGAGGCGGTGCCGATGACCCGTCCGGCGCCGAACTCCTTGGCCAGCTGGATCGCCAGGTGGCCGACGCCTCCGGCTGCGGCGTTGACGACGACGGTTTCGCCGGGGAGGATCCGCGCAGCCGTACGCAGAAGGTGCCAGGCGGTCAAGCCCTGGACCAGGAGGGCGAGCGCGGCGCCCGCCGGGAGGTCTTCGGGGATCTCGACCGGATCCTTCACCAGCGCCTTGGTGACGAAGGCACTGCTGGCGAAGGCGAGCATGCGGCGACCGTCCGGGGCACGGCCGACGACCTCGCCGCCGGGGATGAACGGCAGTTGTGGCGGCAAGTAGGCGCCGCGCAGGCGTTCGGCGTCGGCGAAGTTCAGTCCGGCGGCCTCGACGTCGAGGAGGGTCTGGCCGGGGCCCGGCACCGGGTCGGGAAGGTAGGTGGGGGTCAGGACATCGGGTCCGCCAAGGCGTTCTGCAACCATTGCTCTCATGCCGTAGACGCTAGGAGCCACACGGTTGCGCAGGTAGCGGGTGGGATTTGTGGATGAGACGGGATGTATGAGGATTTTTCATACGTTGTCGCTCTCGTGGATGACCTGAGTGTGGCCGAGCTGCGCGTGCTGGTGGCGGTGGACGGCGAAGGCAGCGTATCGGCGGCGGGGGTACGGCTGGGGCTGACGCAGTCGGCGGTCTCGCATGCCCTGCGCGCGGCGGAGAAGAAGATGGGCGCGGTGCTCTTCCAGCGAGGGCGGGGCGGCGCCCGGGCCACGCCCGCCGGTAATGCTGCGGTCGGGCACGCACGGCGCATCTTGAGGCTGATCGAGGTCATGAAGGTCGACACCCATGCTGCCGCGCGGGGCGAGGCCACGGGGACGATCCGGGTGGCGGCCTTTCGCAGTGCGGCCTTCCACCTGCTGCCCAGGGTGCTGGTGCGGTTCGGGCAGCGGTATCCGACGGTGACGGTGACCGTGCGAATCGTGCCCGATCTGGGGCGGGGGGTCGCGGGGGAGGTGGCGGACGGGCGCGCCGATGTGGGGGTGGTCTCGCTGCCGGTGTATGTGGACGGGCTGGTGACGAAGGAACTGTACGCGGAGCCGTACCTGCTGGCTTATCCGGAAGGGCATCCGGATCCGCGGTCGCTGCCCATGATCGATTGGCATGAGAACTGCGCGGGTGAGACCCGGCGCTGGCTGGCGCGGCAGGAGTGGATTCCACCCGGCGACATCACCGTCGAGGACGACGGGGTGGTGATGTCGATGGTGGGGCACGGACTCGGTGCGGCGATCGTGCCCAGGCTGTCCACGATGGGTGCGCCCGCCAAGGTCGCGACGGCCGAGCTCGGCGACGGTGCGCCGCAGCGCCACGTGGGGTATGTGACCACGCCGGAGCTGGCCGGATCGGCGATCATCCGCGATCTGCTCGGCGAGTTGCGAGCGATGAAGGGCGTGGCCGGCCCCGCCGGCGGTTGAACCAGCGAGCGGCCTCAGAAGTGAGCAGCGGGGTGACGACGGCCTGGTCGAGGCGTGAGCGTCATGTTGCCGACAAGGGCAGACATCAAGAGCACGAGGGCGGCAGGCCCCCGGGGTCGAGGAACCGGCGGACAGCCGTTGGCACTGAGAAGGATCATAACTACGGTGAGCTGAGGCTGTTCCTGGTCGCGGAGCTTTCTTAGCCCGTTGTCCGGTCCCGACGTCGGCGTGCGGCGGCGCAGCAGGTCTGCCGGCGGTGGTGGGCGGCGTCGTAGGACAGCGGCCCGCCGGCGCCGTTGATGGAGGCGCGGGACAGTGGCCCGGCGGTGTAGCCGGCGCGAGCCAGATAGAGCTTGAGCAGGGCGACGTAGCCGCGGTCGTCCAGCAGGCCGGTGCGTACGCTGCCGCCCTTGCCGTGGATGCGGACGTGTTCGTCGTCCAGGCGCAAGTCGAGGTCCTCCACGAGCAGTCCGACCGCCGCCTCGATGACGCGCTCGCACGAGAGCACCTGCCTGCGCCTTCGTGACCGGGGTGCCGGTGTGGTCATGCCCTCATCCCGTCAGGTTTGGTGCGCTGCTCCAACATGGAGTACGGTTCCAATATTGGAGCAATGCTCCAAGAGTATGGCTTCGAGCTTCACGGAGCACGGCCCCCACCCGACGAGCCCCGGCCGGCCCGGGGACTCGCGACTGGAGGAGAACCGACATGCACGACGTGGTGATCGTGGGGGCCGGGCCGGTGGGCCTGTTCCTCGCCGGCGAACTCGCCCTGGCCAACTGCTCGGTCCTGGTACTGGAGAAGAACCCGCAGGCGGCCTCGCCGTTCTGGGCGCTCCCGCTGGGGATGCGGGGCCTGAACGCCGGGTCCGTCGAGGCGTTCTACCGCCGCGGGATGCTCACCGCCCTCCTGGACGCCTCACGCGCCGACGCGCAGCAGGTCGGCGCGCGCCCCGGCGCGCACGAGGCGCCCGCCCCGCACGACGTGAGCCACTTCGCGGGCCTGCGCCTGGACGCCGCCGACATCGATACCGGCGCCCTCCCGCCCCGGCTGCCCGGCCCGGCGATGGAAGGGATCATGACCAGCCTCGAAGCGGTCACCGGCGTCCTGGAGGAGCGGGCGGTCGCGCTCGGCGCGCGGATCGTGCGCGACGCCCCGCTCGAAGCCGTCGACCAGGACGGCGACGGCGTCCTGGCCCGGGCCGGCGGGCGCGAGTACCGGGCGCGCCGGCTCGTGGGATGCGACGGCGGACGCAGCACGGTGCGCCGCCTGGCGGGCTTCGACTTCGTCGGCACCGAGCCGCTGTTCACCGGCTACGTCGCCCGCGTCGCCTTCGAGGACCCGGACAAGCTGCACCCGGGCTTCAACTCGACGCCGACCGGCATGTACCTGCGCACGCCCTTCGAAGGGCACCTGGGCATGATGGACTTCGACGGCGGCGCCTTCGACCGCTCCCAGCCGCTGACCCGCGACCACCTCCAGACGGTCCTGCGCCGCATCTCCGGCACCGACGTGACGATCAATGAGGTCCACCTCGCCTCCAGCTTCACCGACCGCGCCATGCAGACCAGCACCTACCGCAACGGCCGCGTCCTGCTCGCCGGCGACGCCGCCCACATCCACTCCCCGCTCGGCGGCCAAGGGCTCAACCTCGGCATCGGCGACGCCATGAACCTCGGCTGGAAGCTCGCCGCCACCCTCCACGGCACCGCCCCCGCGAACCTGCTCGACACCTACACCGCCGAACGCCACCCCGTCGGCGCCGCCGTCCTCGAGTGGTCGCGCGCCCAGGTCGCCACGATGAACCCCGGCCCCAACACCCCAGCCCTGCGCCGGCTCGTCCACGACCTGCTGCGCACCATCGACGGCACCACCCACGTCTTCCGCACCACCTCCGGGCTCGCCCACCACTACGACCTGGGCGACAACCAGCCGACCGTCGGCTTCACCGCCCCGGACTTCCGCTTCGGCGACGGCACCCACCTCGGAGACCTGCTGCGCGAAGGACAGGGCGTCGCCCTCGACCTCACCGCCGCACAGAGCCTGCGGGAGACCGCGGCCCACTGGCAGGACCGCATCCGCTACGCCCCCGGCCCGGTCGCCAACGACCTCGGACTCGGCGCCCTGCTGATCCGGCCCGACGGCGTTGTGGCCTGGGCCGAGGGCCCCGACCCCGGCCCCGAGGCGTTCCGGCGCGCCGCCACCCGCTGGTTCGGCGCCCCCGCCGCCTGAGCGGGCACGCCCCGGCGGCCGGCACACCAGTCCTGCGGCGCCCTCACATCAGAGCAGGTCAGGGGTATACCCGTTGGATTTTCCGCGATTACCACCGGGACCCCTCGAAGCGCGCGATGTCCCCCAAGGCGCAGAGCTCCGCGAGGCGTATCGAGAGCTGAGCAGCCTTGAGTGAGGGACGCTTTCGGCGGAAGCCACAGGACCGACCGCTCCCTCCCGATGATCGTTTCCGGGCGATCCGCCAGCCGTGGCGATGCGTTGCCGGGATGAATCCGTGCCTCGAATCGCCGGC
>NZ_JBSFPS010000114.1:0-28994 GCF_053588315.1 Streptosporangium sp. NPDC003464
ATCTTCCAGCTCGCCGGCGTGGCCGTCGGCAGCATCGTGACCGTCACCACGCTCGCCCTGGCGGGGCTGATCGCCCTGGCGCTGCACCTGGCGGGCGTCGGTGCCGCCTGGAGCCTGAAGAAGTAAGCCGTCCGTCCCGAGTCCGAGGCCGCGCCCGAGCCCCCCGGGTGCGGCCTCTCGCCGTCCCCGTCGCCGGACCCTCGTCGCCAGGCCCCCGGCCTCGGGCTCGCAGAGCGGGCCGGGCCGCCGTGAGGCGCTCGCCGGTGTCCGCGCTGTCAGGCCAGGCTGAAGCGGACCTCCCGGGTGGCCGGGTCGGCGCGCGTCAGCCGCACCTGGACGGCCTCGCCGAGCACGAGCCCCTCGCCGTCGCAGCGGGCCACCACCGCCGGGTCGCTGATCTGCACCTGGCCCTGGGCGTGGCCGTCGTCCACGTCGATCACCACCGCGTCGAAGGCCTGGCCCACCCGGTCGCGCAGCACGAACGCCTCCACCAGGTCCACGCACGCCCGCTCGACCGCGCTCGCCCGCCGCCCGGTCGTGTGCATGATGCCGGGCAGGTCGTCCATGGCCTGCTGGATCTCCTCGGGCACCGGCTCCCCCGCCGCGATCGACAGGCAGATCTCGCCGGCGTAGCGGTCGATGAGGCGGCGCAGCGGCGCGGTCACGTGCGCGTACGGCGCGGCCACCGCGGCGTGCTCGGCCTGGGCGGGCGGCTCGCCGTTGAAGGCGACGTATCCGGCCCCGCGCAGCAGCACCGTGGACTCCTCCAGGAAGGCGGCCTGCTCGGGGATCTTCGGGTCGAGCCCGTGCACGACGTCGCCGTAGGCGGCACCCTCCGGCCACGGCACGCCGAGCGCGGCGGCCACCCGGCGGACCTGGGCGACCTTCTCGGCGGGGGCGGGCGGCAGCACCCGCAGCAGGCCGATCTCGGCGTCCAGCATCATCGAGGCGGCGGCCATGCCGGTCAGCAGGGAGATCTGCGCGTTCCAGGCCTCGGCGTCGAGCGAGGCACGCAGCTCCACCCGGTAGCCGTCCCCGTCGGGGACGACCTCCTGCTCGGGCGTGGGCAGGGTGACCCCGCCCCTGGCCCGCTCCAGCGCGAGCCGGAGCCTGCCGATCTCGGCCAGCAGCCGCAGCGTGCCGTCGGCGGTGCCGGTGTCCACCGCCGCCTGCACGTAGTCGTAGTCGAGCCGCTCCCGGCTGCGCACCAGCGCCCGGGTCACGTCGGCGCCCACGATCCGGCCGTCGGTGTCCAGGTCGACGCACCACAGCACGGCCGGTCTGGTCACCCCGGGCAGCAGGCTGGCGGCGCCCTCCGACAGGATCGCCGGGTGCAGCGGCACCCGGACGTCGGGCATGTAGACGGTCTCGCCGCGGCTGCGGGCCTCGGTGTCGATCGCCCCGCCGGGCCGTACGAACGCCGCGACGTCGGCGATGGCGTACCAGACGCGGTAGCCGCCGGGGCGTTCCTCCAGGTGCAGGGCCTGGTCCAGATCCATGGAGCCGGGTGGGTCGACGGTGATGAACGGCAGATCGGTCCGGTCGAGCTTGGGCAGCACGGGCACCTCGGCGACCCACTCGGCCTCCTCGGTCACGGCACGGGGGAACCCCGCCGGGAGCTTCAGCTCCCGGCGGATCCGGTCAAAACCATCATCGAGTCGCGGATGGGACTCTCCGGGCATCCGGATGCTCTTGTGCGGCACGGGGATCAACCTACCGTTCTCTACCACGCCGACCTCGCCGGATGCCCCTCGGGGGGATGGCGGAAGGCGGGCGCGACACCGTGAGCGGACCGCCGGACCGGTGGCCGCGCTCGGACGCGGTCGAGCTGTCCATGCCGGCCTCCTCCGTGCGCGCGTACTCGAAAGTACTACGCCTTCCCCGGATCCGGCCGGGCAAGCGGGCCGGTCCGTCTCCTGTGCCGGGGAGCCGCGGGCGGGTCAGCCCGCCGCCTGTGACAGGGCCTGCGACAGGCGGCCCAGGGGGCCGCCCAGGCCGTAGCGCTCGGCCAGGGCCGCCAACGCCTGCGGGTCGCGCGGCTGGACGGGGAGGGCGAGATCCAGCTCCGGGACCGGGACGTCACGGACGACTTGGACCACCGCGGGGGCGGCCCGGAGGTAGTCGCGGGCCGCGCTCAACTTGGCCCGCTGGCCCGCCGTCAGGTCGCCGCCCTCGTCCACGGCTCTGAGCAGGGCCGTCAGCGAGCCGAACCGGGTGATCAGCGTGGCCGCGGTCTTGTCGCCGACCCCGGGGACGCCCGGCAGGCCGTCACTGGGGTCGCCGCGCAGAGTGGCGAAGTCGGCGTAGGAGCGGCCGGGGACGCCGTATCTGGCGGTGACGGCGGCCTCGTCGACGGGTTCGAGGTTCTTGACCCCCCTCGCCGTGTAGAGGACGCGGATGGGCCGGCCGTCGTCCACCAGTTGGAACATGTCCCGATCGCCGGTGACGATGTCCACCTGCCCCTTGGCCCGTACGGCGAGCGTGCCCATCACGTCGTCGGCCTCGTAGCCCGGGACGCCGACCCGGGCGATGCCCACCGCGTCGAGCACCTGCTCGATCACCGGCACCTGCGGGGAGAGCGTGTCGGGGACCTCCTCGACGTCGCCCGAGGCGACCCGGTGCGCCTTGTAGGTCGGGATCGCCGCCACCCGGAAGGCCGGGCGCCAGTCCGCGTCCATGCAGGCGGCCAGCTCGCCGGGGGAGTGCTGGCGGACCAGCATGGCGATCATGTCGATCACGCCGCGGACCGCGTTGACCGGCATCCCGTCGGGGGCGGTCATCGACTCGGGCACCCCGTAGAAGGCGCGGTAGTAGAGGGAAGGGGTGTCGAGGAGCATCAGACCGGGCATGGCGACCATTTAACCAAGCACCGCCTGCCGGCCGAACACTGTTTGACCAAGCGCTGCCCGACCACGCGCGCTGAGCCGGCCGGATCCGTCCGGCGGCCACCGGCAGGTCACCGGTGGCCGCCGGACGACGTCACCTGTCGAGGGATCTCATCGACGACGCCCGCGGCCGGCCGGGCCCGAGCCACGCCCACGGGTTCAGCGACCCCGCGTGCCTCCACCACGCACGTCGATCGCCAGCACACAGGTGTCGTCCTCGGGGTTGGGCCCGCCGACGGCCCGGATGAGCCGGTCCAGCCCGGCCTGCAGGCCGTCCCCGGTGAGACCGGCCGCCGCTTCCAGGGCCAGGGCCAGACCCTCGTCGATGTCACGGGAGCGCCGCTCGACCAGCCCGTCGGTGAACAGCAACAGCAGATCTCCCTCCATCAGCTCCACAGCGGCCGCTCCGTACGGCTCGGTGAGCGTGGCGCCGAGCAGCACCCCGGCGGGCGGGTCGAGCTGGGCGGCCACCCCGTCACGGACCAGGATCGGCGCGGGGTGGCCGGCCTGACTCCAGGTGAACACGCGGGTGACGGGATCGAGATGGCCGATCACGGCGGTCGCGGTGGTCTCCGCCTGCCGGTGCATCACCAGGGCGTTGAGCCAGGTCAGGAGCTTGTCGGCGGACTCGCCGGTCATCGCCAGGCCGATCAGCGCGTGCCGGAGCCGGGCCATCCGGGCGATCGCCGGCAGGCCGTGCCCGGACACGTCGCCGATGGCCAGCACCAGCCGGCCGTCGGGCAGGGTGCTGGCGTCGTACCAGTCGCCGCCGAGGCCGGCCCCGGTGCCCGCCGGGACGTAGCGGACCTCGATGCGCGCGTGCGGCAGCTCGACGGCGGTCCCGAGGCCGGGCATGATCGCATCCCGCAGGGCCACGCTGAGGTGCCGCTCCTCGGCCGCCTGCTCACGGACCTCCAGGAGCTGGCGCCGGGACTCCGACATGATCCGCTCGGCCCGGCGCCGGCCGGTGATGTCCTGGATCACCCCGTGCACGGCGGTGCGCCCGCCGGTCGCGACCGGGTCGAGGACCGCGCGCAGGTGGCGGACCTCTCCCTGGCGCCGGATGCGGAACTCGGCCTGCCCGGACTCGGCGCCGTGCATGACCGCCCGCAGCAGCCGGTCGAGGTCGGCCCGGTCGGCAGCCTCGACGTGGGCTGTCAGGTCGCGCAGGTGGATGGGGCCGTCGCCGGGGTCTCGGCCGAAGATGGCATAGGCGCGTTCGGACCAGACGGACTCCCCGGTCTGGAGATTCCACTCGGCCCAGCCCAGGTTGCCCAGCCGCTCGGCGTGCGCCAGCCGCGCGCTGAGAAGTTGTTGTTCCACGGCCATGTGCTCGTCCAGCTCTCCGCGTAACCGCTGCACCATCTCTGCCGCGGTCAGCGGGGCGGAACCGGTCACGAGGTCGTTTCGTGGGTGGAGGGGTGGCTGGTGGCCGCCCACTACGCCGACCATGTAGCTCGCTCTCGGAATGTGGGGCCTTACGGACGTTCTGTCGACAAAATGTGATCGTCCTTCAACGGAGTGTAGTGAAACCGACGTCACTCCGGCGGCTTTTCCGCAGTTTCCCTCGGCGCGCGGGGCCGTGTGTGGCGTCGGCGCGTCCGGGATTAGATTGGTCGGTGTGACGATGGAGTCCTCTGACCTGTATCCCGTTGCCCGCCTGGCCGCTGTCCAGGAGGCGACCGCCGCCGCCGGCCTCGACGCGCTGCTGCTGACGCCGGGCCCCGACCTCCGCTATGTGACCGGTTACGAGGCGCTGCCGCTGGAGCGGCTCACCTGCCTGGTGCTGCCGGCCGCGGGTGACGCCTTCCTGATGGTGCCCCGCCTGGAGCTGCCCGCCGCCGAGCACTCCCCGGCGTCGAGACTCGGCATCGAGTTCGTGCCCTGGGACGAGACCGACGACCCCTACGCGGCCGTCGGCGCGCGCCTGGGCGGGGTCGCCCGGGTCGGCCTGGCCGACCGCATGTGGGCGATGCAGTCGCTGCGCTTCCGCGAGGCGATCCCCGGCGCCGAGCAGGTGCTCGCCGGATCCGTCCTGCGCGGGCTGCGCATGCGCAAGAGCCCGGCCGAGGTGGCGGCGCTGCGCGAGGCGGGCGCGGCGATCGACTCCGTGCACGCCCAGGTGCCCGGCTTCCTACGGGCCGGCCGGACCGAGCGCGAGGTCGGCAGGGACATCGCCGACGCGATCATCGAGGCGGGGCACTCGACCGTCGACTTCGTCATCGTCGGCTCCGGGCCCAACGGCGCCAGCCCGCACCACGAGCTGTCCGACCGGATCATCCACGAGGGCGAGCCGGTCGTGGTCGACATCGGCGGTCAGATGCCCAGCGGCTACTGCTCCGACTCGACCCGGGTCTACTCCGTCGGCGAGCCCCCCGCCGACTTCGTGAAGTACTACGACGTGCTCCAGCGCGCCCAGGAAGCCGCCTGCGCTGCCGTACGGCCCGGCGTGTCGTGCGAGTCGATCGACGCCGTCGCGCGCGAGGTGATCGCCGCCGAGGGTTACGGGGAGCACTTCATCCACCGCACCGGCCACGGCATCGGCCTGGAGACCCACGAGGAGCCCTACATCGTCGCGGGCAACGCCGAGCCGCTGGCCCCGGGCTTCGCCTTCTCCGTCGAGCCGGGCATCTACCTGCGCGGAGCGCACGGCGCCCGGATCGAGGACATCGTCATCTGCACCGAGGAGGGCGGCGAGCGGGTCAACCACCGACCTCGCGGACTCGTCATCGTGTAACAAGTGCCACAATCGGGGTGGCCGGTGACCCCGGTCACCCCACTTTCTTGTCGTCCACGTCCATGACCTGGAGTGTGCGGAAATGACCGTTGAGCGTGTGCTGCCGACCGCCGAGTCCCGTGACCTGTTGGAGCTGGTCCGTGATCTGATCGACAAGGAGGTGGCGCCCCGGGCGTCGGCCGACGAGTCCGCCGGGCGCTTCCCCCGCGAGGTGTTCACCACCCTGGGCCGGGCCGGGCTGCTCGGGCTGCCCTACCCCGAGGAGCACGGCGGCGCGGCGCAGCCGTATGAGGTCTATCTTCAGATGATCGAGGAGCTGGCGGCCGGCTGGCTGGCGGTCGGCCTGGGCCTGTCGGTGCACACCCTGTCCTGCTTCCCGGTGGCCGCCTACGGCAGCGCGGCACAGCGCGCCGCGCTGCTGCCGGACATGCTGGGCGGTGAGACGCTGGGCGCCTACTGCCTGTCGGAGCCCCAGTCCGGCTCCGACGCCGCCGCCCTGGTCACCCGCGCCGTGCGCGACGCCGACGGTTACGTGGTGGACGGGGTGAAGGCCTGGATCACCCACGGCGGCGCCGCCGACTTCTACACCCTGATGGCCCGCACCTCCGACAGCGGCGGGCGCGGCATCTCCTGCTTCCACGTCCCCGCCGGGACCGAGGGGCTGTCGTTCGGCCGGCCCGAGCGGAAGATGGGGATGCGGTCCTCGCCGACCGCCCAGGTCCGCTTCGACGCGGCACGGCTGGCCCCCGACGCGCTGCTGGGCGCGGAGGGCGAGGGCTTCCGCATCGCCATGGCCGCCCTGGACGGCGGCAGGCTCGGCATCGCCGCCTGCGCCGTCGGTGTGGCCCAGGCCGCCTGCGACGCCGCCACCGCCTACGCCAAGGAGCGCCGCCAGTTCGGCTCGCGCATCGCCGACTTCCAGGGGATCGGCTTCATGCTCGCCGACATGGCCACCCAGATCGCCGCCGCGCGAGCCCTCTACCTCGACGCCGCCCGCCTGCGTGACGCGGGCCGGCCGTACGGCACGCAGGCGGCGATGGCCAAGCTGTTCGCCACCGACGTGTGCATGAAGGTCACCACTGACGCCGTGCAGGTCCTGGGCGGCTACGGCTACGTCGAGGACTTCCCGGTCGAGCGCTACATGCGGGAGGCCAAGGTCCTGCAGATCGTCGAGGGCACCAACCAGGTCCAGCGCCTGGTGATCAGCCGCGCCCTCGCGCGGTAGGCGCCGCCCCGGGACGGGGCGGCGCGTCAGAGCGGGCCCAGCAGGAGGGGGAGCGCGAAGAGGGCCGCGCTGGAGGCGGCGGCGCAGGTGAGGGCGGTGAGCGCGGTGCGCGTGCGCGCCGCCGCCGTCGGGCGCAGCAGGAACGGCAGCGACAGGCCCAGGGCCGCGAGGGAGAGGGGCGCCCATGGCCCGGGCTGGGGGGCGCCGTGCGGTGGGCCCGCCGCCTGCTGGGCGACCAGGCTGAACAGCAGCAGGCCGCTGAGCAGCCCCACGGCGATGTCGCCGCCGGCGTCCGGTCTGCGGCTGAGGTGCCCGGCCAGGCCGAAGGTGACTATCGTGACGCCCAGCGCGGTCGTCCAGCCGCCGCTCTGGCTCAGCAGGCTCTCGGCGTGGTCGAGGGCCTGGGCGGTCAGGTGGCCGGCCGTCAGCCCCGCGCTGGTCAGGGCGCCGTTGAGGGCCGCCCACCCGGCCTGTGGCGAGCCGCGTGTCATGCCCAGCACCAGCACCCCGTACAGGTAGGGGTCGTAGGCTCTGACGACGTCGTCGGGCAGGGCGCGGGCCAGCGATCCGCCCGTCAGGGCCAGGAGCATGCCCAGTGCGAGCCCGGCGGTCATCTGCCGCATGATGCGGCGTTCCCGCCGGTCCGACGCCCGGAAATCGACCTGCCAGCGCGCCTCGCGCCGGCCGATCCGCGCCGCCCTGTCCATGGCCGCCATGTCGCCCCCTGACTGTCGCCGGAGTCCGCCCGTCAGACGCTGTGACCTTCACATTGCCTGTTTTTCGTGACGAAATCATGACAAAAAGGTCAAACAACTGTCTTTTCTCATGGCCGATCCATGAACCTCGCCGGGCACGCCGGCCCCTCACCCGCCGTCGCCGCGCCGCCGGTCGAGGGTGGGGTAGTCGGTGTAGCCCTCCGCGCCGCCGCCGTAGAGGCCCGTGGGCAGCGGGTGGTTCAGGGGCGCTCCGGTGCGCAGCCGCTCGACCAGGTCCGGGTTGGCCACGAAGGCGCTTCCGAAGGCCACCATGTCGGCGCCGCGTTTCAGCCACCACGCCGCCGGATGGGTCTTGGCCAGGTCGGCGGGGTTGTTCAGCGGGGTGACGATCAGGGCCGTCGGCCACAGCGCGTGGATCCGGCCGTCCAGCTCGGCGTCCCCGGTCTCGCTCAGATGCAGGTAGGCGATCGGGTCGCCGGCCAGCTCGCCGATCAGCGTGGTGTAGGTCCCGGCCGGGTCGTGCTCGGACATGTCGCCGTGGCGATTGCCGGGGGAGATGCGCAGCCCCACCCGCTCGGGCCCGACGGCGGCGGCGACGGCGCGTACGACCTCGACGACGATCCGGATCCGCCCGGCGGTGCCGCCGCCCCACGCGTCGGCGCGCAGGTTGCTGCCGTCACCGAGGAACTGGTGCAGCAGGTAGCCGTTGGCGGCGTGGATCTCCACGCCGTCCAGGCCCGCCGCGACCGCGCGCCGGGCCGCGCGGGCGAAGTCGCCGACGATCTGGCGGATCTGCGCGGCGCTCAGCTCCCGGGGCGTGACCGCGTCGAGCCGTCCGTCCGGCGTGTAGACGAGGGTGCGGGCGCGGACCGGCGAGGGCGCGACCGGACGCAGGCCGCCGGGCAGGAAGCCGGGATGGGCCAGCCGGCCGGCGTGCATGAGCTGGACGAAGACATGCCCGCCCGCCCCGTGCACCGCGTCCGCGACCCGGGCCCAGCCGCGCTGGTGCTCGTCGGTGTGCAGTCCCGGCGCGCCGGGGCCGATGCGGCCGGCGGGGCCCGGGTGGGTGCCCTCGGCGATGATGAGGCCCGCGGAGGCGCGCTGGGCGTAGTAGGTGGCCATGAGAGGGCCGGGAGTGCCGTCGGCGGCTGCCCTGGAGCGGCTCATCGGCGCCATGGCGACCCGGTTGGGCAGGGTCACGGCGCCCAGCCGCACCGGCTCGAAGAGCGCGGACGTCCCCTTCGCGGGCGCCCCCTTCGCGGGTGTCGTCTCCATCGGCGTCGCTTTCGCGGGCGTGGTCTGCTGAGGAGCGGAGCGCCGGCCCACGGCGCGGCGGGGCCGGTGGCTGCGGCCCGGTCGTGGCGGGCGCGGACGGACATCCGTCTGCCGACCACGCTACCCCCCGCGCCGCGGCGGCCCGCCGCCGGGCGGTCAGAGGCCGTACTCCTCCAGCAGCCGCAGCCAGATCTCGCTGACCGTGGGGAAGGACGGGACGGCGTGCCAGAGCCGGTCCAGCGTCACCTCGGCGGTGACCGCGACCGTCGCCGAGTGCAGCAGCTCGGCCACGCCCGGCCCGGCGAAGGTCACGCCCAGCAGGACGCGCCGGCGCTCGTCCACGACGGCCTTGGCCCTGCCCCGGTAGCTCTCGCCGAGCAGGTAGGCCCCGGAGACCGCGCCCAGGTCGTACTCGACCACCCGCACCTCGAACCCCTCGGCCCTGGCCGCGGCCTCGGTCCGGCCCACCGAGCAGACCTGGGGGTCGGTGAAGACCACCTGCGGCGCGCCGTACCCGTCGGCCGTGTCGCGCATCGCCGGCAGGTCGTCGCGCTCTCCCCGCGCCCGCGCCGCGATGACGTCGCCGCACACCCGGGCCTGGTATTTGCCCATGTGGGTGAGGAGATTGCGGCCGTTGACGTCGCCCACGGCGTACAGCCAGCCGTCGGCGACCCCGCCGGCCCGCATGCTGTCGTCGACCCGCACCGGCTCGGTGTCCGGCAGGCCGACGGTGTCGAGCCCGAGATCGCCGGTCGCGGGCCTGCGGCCGGTGGCCACCAGCAGCTCGTCGGCCTCCACCGGCGCCCCCTCGGCGAGGTGGACGGTCACCGGGCCCCCGGGCCGGGGCCGCTCCACCCCGGTCACCTGGGCGCCGGTGCGCACCCGGACGCCGGCGTCGGTGAGCGAGGCCGCCAGGAGCTCCCCGGCGAACGGCTCCATCCGGCCCAGCAGCGAGTGCCCGCGCACCAGCATCGTCGTCTCCCGGGCGCCGAGCCCGTGCAGGGCCTGTGCCATCTCGCAGGCCACCACGCCTCCGCCCAGTACGGCCAGCCGCTCCGGGACGACCTGGACGCCGGTCGCCTGGCGGCTCGTCCACGGTGCGGACTCCGCCAGCCCGGGGACCGGCGGGATCACCGGCCGGCTGCCGGTGGCCAGCACGACGGCGTGCCGGGCGCGCAGCAGGCGGGTGGAGCCGTCGCGGGCGGTCACCTCGACCTGCCTGGGACCCCGCAGCCGCCCGCGTCCCCGAACGAACTCCGCCGGGACGCTCCTGATCCATTTCACCTGGTTGCCGTCGTCCAGGTGTGACACCGCCTCGTCGCGCCGGGCGAGCACGGCACGGACGTCGATCGGCTCCAGCGCCAGCCCGGGAACCCGGCGGGCGTCCGCGGCGAGCTCCACCGGCCGCAGCAGCGCCTTGCTGGGGATGCAGGCCCAGTAGGCGCATTCGCCGCCGGCCAGCTCCTCCTCCACCACCACCGAGCTCAGCCCCGCGCGGCCGGCGCGGCCGGCGACGTTCTCGCCCGCGGGACCGGCGCCTACCACGATCACGTCGAACTCGTCGGACATGACCACCCCCACCTCTCAGAGCAACAGGCCGATCGCCATGGTCAGTGTGACGGCGCCGGCCGCACCAGCTTCGCAGCCTCGCCGCGGGGGGCGGAGCGCGGGGGCCGGGAGGCATCGTCTCTTACGGGAGGAGCGCTCCGTTCCGGTATCTTTCGTCAGCCGCCGGGTCTCCGCGACCCCGGGCAGAGCGAGACTCCGCGAGATGGGAAGCCGATGACCACCGACCAAGCACGCCCGGCCGGGCCCTGGCGGAGCCGCTGGAGGGCGCAGACCTGGTTCAACGTCGTGCTGCTGGTCATGGCCGTGCTCCTCGGGCTGTCGGCGCTGATCGGCGCCGCCGTCCTGCGGAGCGCCGCGCAGGCCTCCGACCGCCTCATCGACGAGATCTCGATGGGCAGGATCCAGGCGGAGCGCATGCAGACGGCCCTGGTGAACCAGGAGACCGGGCTGCGGGGCTACGTCCTCACCGGCAAGGAGGAGTTCCTCCAGCCCTACCGGGACGGGCAGCGTGACCAGCTCGCCGCGGCGTCGCAGATCAGGGCGGCGGCGCCGACGGCGCGGGAGCTGAAGGAGCTGGTGGCGGTGGAACGGCTGAGCGCCCAATGGCGCTCCGCCTACGCGGAGCCGGTGATCGAGGCCGTGCGGGGCTCCGGGCCGGAGAGCGTCAGCGCCGGGCGGGCCGAGGGCGGCAAGCACGCCTTCGACGCCGTCCGCGACGCGCTCACCGAGCAGAACGCCGCCTGGAGCCGGGCCAGGGAGAGCGCGCGTGCCGAGCTGACCACCGCCCGCACGGTCCGGGACATGACCTTCTCCGTCATACTGATCGCCTTCCTCGTCACCGTCATCATGGTGGCGGTGCTGCTGCGGATCGCGGTGTTCGGCCCCCTGGCGCGCCTGGGCGAGGCCTCGCGCCGCGTCACCGGCGGCGACTTCGAGCACCACGTCGACACCGGCGGGCCGGCCGACCTCGCCGAGCTGGCCGGTGACATGGAGGCGATGCGCAGGCGGATCGTCAGCGAGCTGGAGGAGGCCCGCGCCTCCCGGCAGCAGGTCGCCGCGCAGGCGGAGGAGCTGAAGCGCTCCAACGCCGAGCTGGAGCAGTTCGCCTACGTGGCCTCCCACGACCTGCAGGAGCCGCTGCGCAAGATCGCGTCCTTCTGCCAGATGCTCCAGCAGCGCTACGCCTCCCAGCTCGACGAGAGGGCCAACACCTACATCGACTTCGCCGTCGACGGCGCCAAGCGCATGCAGGTCCTCATCAACGAGCTGCTCACCTTCTCCCGGGTGGGCCGCGTCCACCAGGAGCCGGTCGAGATGGACCTCAACGACGTGGTCGGCAGGGCGCTGGACAACCTCTCCGCGGCCGTGGAGGAGTCCGAGGCCGAGATCGAGGTCGGCGACCTGCCGGTGATCGTCGGTGACCGGACCCAGTTCGTGATGCTCTGGCAGAACCTGATCGGCAACTCCCTGAAGTTCCGCACCGCCGATCGCCGGCCCCACGTCCGGATCGAGGCCGAGGAGCGGGACGGGGAGTGGCGGATGACCCTGACCGACAACGGGATCGGCATCGCCCCCAACTTCGCCGACAAGATCTTCGTGATCTTCCAGCGGCTCCACCACCGGGACGCCTACGGGGGCACCGGGATCGGCCTGGCGCTCTGCCGGAAGATCGTGGAGCAGCACGGCGGGAGGATCTGGCTCGACACCGACTACGGCGACGGGGCCCGTTTCGTCATCACCCTGCCCGTCACCGCGGAGCAGCCGCAGGAGGCGCCCGCCGAAGGGAGCGACTGAGGACCGGCGGCCGCCGGCCGGCGGGGTGGCGGGTGCGGTTGGGACCATGCCGTGACCCCGTGGCGGCGCGGGGGGCCGCCGGGTGCCGTTACCGTTGATCGGGTGGAGGAGATCGACCGCCGGATCGTGACGTTGCTGGCCAAGGACGGCCGGATGAGCTTCACCGACCTCGCCAGGGAGACCGGGCTGTCGGTGTCGGCGGTGCACCAGCGGGTGCGTCGGCTGGAGAAGCGCGGGGTGGTGCGGGGATACGCCGCGCTGGTCGACTACGACGCGATCGGGCTCTCGCTCACCGCGTTCGTGTCCATCAAGCCGATCGACCCGGCCGCCGCCGACGACGCCCCCGAGCGGCTGGCCCACCTGAGCGCCATCGAGGCCTGCCACAGCGTGGCCGGGGACGAGAGCTACATCCTCAAGGTGCGGGTGGCCTCGCCGATCGCCCTGGAGGAGCTGCTCAACCAGATCCGCAGCTCGGCCAACGTCTCGACCCGGACGACGGTGGTGCTCAGCACGCCGTACGAACACCGGGCCCCCGAGCTGGTGGACCCGGAGACCGGCAAGCCCGACGAGCCCGTCTGAGCCGTCCGGCGAGGCCGTCTGCGCCGCCCGGTGGGCCCGTCCGAGCCGCTCGCGGGCCGTCCTGAGCCGAGCCGTCCGAGCCGTCCGGCGAGCTCGTCCTGAGCCCTGTCCGTCCAAACCGCCCGGCGGGCCGCCGGGCGGGTCCGGCGCGCCGGGGTCTCCGTATCCCGGCGGTCCCGTGCTCCCGGACGACGTGCCCCTGACGGAACGACGTGCCCCTGACAGGCGGGAGCGGCCGCCGTCACAGCGGCCTTGACAGTCCTGGACCGGCCTCGGAAGATGAACATGAGTTCTGTTCAGGTTTTTCCCGGCCCGCCGGGATCCGTCCCGCGGACAGGTCACCGACGAAGGAGCCCGCTTGGAGGAGGCCCGCGCCCGGCCCGCCGGCGTGTCCCCGCTCCGGGCCGACGCGGCTCCCGGGTCCTGCGGGCGGGCCACCCCCCACCGAGCGGCCCCCGGCGGAGGACGGCTCCGCCCACGCCGCCGCTCGCCGACCGGACCCCAGGAGCCCGCATGCGGCGTCCCTCCCGTTCGCGCCCCCGATCCCTGTCCCTGCTGCTCACCGGACTGGTGGGCACGCTCTGCCTGACCGGCCTGCCGGCGCCGCCGCCGGCCGCCGCCGCGCGGGCCGAGCCGGCGACCTACCTCGTCGGCCGCGGCATCTCCGACGTCACCGGAGAGGTCGCCGAGGTCGGCATGATGGGATACTCCAGCTTCGACCAGAAGGCCACCGGCCTGCACCAGCGCCAGCGGTCGCGGGCCTTCGTCATCGTCGACCAGGCCACCGGCAGACGGGTGGTCTACGTCAACGCCGACCTCGGCATGATCTTCCAGTCGGTCCAGCAGGGCGTCGTCGCCAGGCTGAAGCAGCGCTACGGCTCCCTGTACGGCGAGCAGAACGTGCTGCTGTCGGCGACGCACACCCACGCGGGACCGGGCGGCCACTCCCACCACCTGGCCTACAACCTGTCCGTCCTCGGCTTCCAGAAGGCCACCTACAACGCGATCGTCGACGGCATCGTCGAGTCGGTGGTGAAGGCGCACGAGGACCTCAGGCCGGGCACCATCAGCCTGGGCAGGGGCCTGCTCACCGACGCGAGCGTGAACCGCTCCAGGACGGCCTTCGACGCCAACCCCGCCGGGGACCGGGCGGCCTTCCCGCAGGCCGTCGACCCGGCGATGACCGTGCTGCGCTTCAAGCAGGGCGGCACCGACGTGGGCGCGATCAGCTGGTTCGCCACCCACGCCACCTCCCTGACCAACGCCAACACCCTGATCAGCCCGGACAACAAGGGGTACGCGGCCTACCGATGGGAGCACGACCACGCGGGCGTGCGCTATCTGGACGGCACGCCGGGCTTCGTGGCGGCCTTCCCGAACACCAACGCCGGCGACATGTCGCCCAACCTCAACCTGCGGCCCGGGTCGGGTCCCACCGAGAACGAGTTCGACAACACCCGGATCATCGGCGAGCGCCAGTTCGCCAGGGCCAAGGAGGTCTATGACGGCGCGCGGACGCCGATCACCGGCGGCGTCGACCACCGGATGAGGTTCGTCGACATGGAGAACGTGACCGTGGGCGGGGCCTACACCCCGGACGGCAGGGAGCACCGCACCTGTCCCGCCATGGTCGGCGCCTCCACGATGGCGGGCAGCGTGGAGGACGGACCGGCGATCCCCGGCTTCAAGGAGGGCATGACGGGACCCATCGCCAAGCTGCTGGAGCCGCTCGACGTCGACGCGCCGCCGTGGCTGATCAGCTGCCAGGCGCCCAAGCTGAACCTGGTGCCGACCGGCCTGGTCACCGAGCCCGTGCCGGTGACCCCGAGGATCCTGCCGGTGCAGATCCTCAAGATCGGCCAGCTCTACCTGGTGGCGGGCCCCGCCGAGTTCACCATCGTCGCCGGCCTGCGGGTCCGGCGGGCGGTGGCGGGCGAGCTGGGGGTGCCCGTCGAGAACGTGATCATGCAGGGCTACGCCAACGCCTACAGCCAGTACGTGACCACGCCCGAGGAGTACGAGCTGCAGCAGTACGAGGGCGGTTCCACGCTCTACGGCAAATACACCCTGCCCGCCTACCAGCAGGAGTTCGCCGCCCTCGCGGCCGCCATGCGGGACGGCGCCGCCGTCGACCGGGGCCCGCAGACACCCGACCTGTCGGGCAGGCAGGTCAACCTCCAGACGGGCGTGGTCCTCGACAGCCCTCCGGCGTCGAAGTCGTTCGGCCAGGTGCTGACCGAGCCCGCGGCCTCCTACCGGCCGGGGAGCACCGCGAGCGCCGAGTTCGTCACCGGTCATCCGAAGAACAACCTGCACCGCAACGGCACCTACCTGGAGGTGCAGCGGCTGGTGGACGGCGTGTGGGTGCGCCACCTGGACGACGGCGACTGGCGGACCGTCTATCGCTGGACGCGCCTCAACGGGCTCACCGGCACCTCCAAGGCGACGATCACCTGGGACATCGCGCCCGGCACGCCCGCGGGCACCTATCGGATCGTCCACTCCGGCGACTCCAGGAACATCCTGGGGAAGGTGACCCCGTTCACCGGCGCCTCCAGGAGCTTCACGGTGTCCTGACGGCTCCGGGGGAGGGGCCGGGGCGGTCCCTCCCCCGACGCCGCGGGCCCGCCTCCGCCCACGCCGGGGACGCGGCGGTACGGCTCAGGCCCGCCGGGGACGCGGCGGTACGGCTCACGCCCGCCGGGGCGCGAGCCGTACCGGGAGGGCTCACGCCATCGCGTGGAAGTGGGCGCGCAGCCGGGTTTTGGCCTCCTCGGTGGCGCCCAGGGCGTCCAGGCCGAGCAGCGCGGCGCCCACGATGGGCGGGACGTCCACGACGATCAGCTTGGCCTGGGGGGCCTGCTCGGCGAAGCGCCGCTCGATCAGGCCGCTCAGCAGCGGGTCGCGGGCGGTCAGCACGCCGCCGCCCAGGACCACCTCCATCGGGGTGTCCAGCAGGTTCAGGCGGCGGAGCGCGACCACCGCGAGGACGGTGACCTCCTCGGCCATCCGCGCCACGATCGAGCGGGCCACCGCGTCGCCGTCGGCGGCGACGGCCATCAGCACCGGCACCAGCCCGTGCAGCCCGAGCGGGGACAGCTCGCCGAAGTGGATGCCGAGCGCCACCTCCTCGACGGTCCGGGTGCCGAAGTGCTCGGCGACCGCGCGCTCCAGGGCGGTCGCCGGGCCCCGGCCGTCCTCGGCCCGGACGGCGTGCCAGAGCGCCTCCTCTCCCAGGCCCATCCCGCCGCCCCAGTCGCCGGTGAGCCGGCCCAGGGCCGGATACCTGGCCACCTCGCCGGTGGGGGAGACCCCCACGGCATTGACACCCGCCCCGCACACCACGGCCACGCCCGCCGGCCCGGAGGCCCCGGCGCGCAGCAGGGCGAAGGTGTCGTTGCCGACGACCACCTCCCGGCCGTACTCGCGGGCGAGGATCTCGTCGCGGATGGTCTCCTCCTCGACCGGCAGGTCGGCGCCGGCCACGTAGGCGGCCACGTGGTCGGCGAACGGCGGCGTGAGGTCCGGGCCGAGCAGCCGTACGGCCTCGCCGATCACGTCGACCGCGGCCCCCACCCCGGCGCTCTGCGGCTCGAAGGCCGCGCCGCGGCCGGTGGCCAGGACGGAGCCGTCCTCGCCGACCAGCGCGACGTCGGTCTTGCTGTTGCCGCCGTCCACGGCCAGGACGGTTCTCACGCGGTCGTCCAGGGCAGGTGCCGGCGGTTGGCGTCGACGAGCCGCCGGGCCAGGTCGTCCGACAGCGCGGCCTGGCCGATCAGCGGGTGGGCCAGCAGCGCGTCCGAGACGCGCTGCCGGCCGCCGTGCAGAGCGGCCTCCAGCGCCAGCGTCTCATACGCGGTGACGTGGGCGATGAGCCCGGCGAAGAGCGGCTCGACGGGGTCCACGGGCAGCGCCGCCGCGCCCGCGGCGGTGATCCTGGCCGGGACCTCGATGACCGCGTCGTCGGCCAGGAACGGCAGCGTGCCGTCGTTGCGCAGGTTGACCACCTGGGTGTCGCCGCGGTCGCCGAGCAGCGAGGCGATCAGCGCCACCGCGGCCTCGGAGTAGAACGCCCCGCCGCGCTTGCCCAGCAGCTCGGGCTTGGTGTTCACCGACGGGTCGGCGTACAGCTCCAGCAGCGCCGCCTCCATCGCCGCGACCTCCGCCGCGCGCGACGGCTTGGAGCGCTGCTCCTCCACCACGAGGTCGTGCTCGTAGAAGTAGCGCAGGTAGTAGGAGGGCACCACGCCGAGGCGGCGGATCAGGCCGGCCGTCAGGCCGACGTCCTGGGCGATCTCCTCGCCGTGGCCGTCCAGCAGCTCCGGCAGGACGTCCACCCCGTCCAGGTGGACGGCGCGCTCCCAGGTGAGGTGGTTCAGGCCGACGTGGCCCAGGGAGATGCGCTCCGGCGCGACGCCCAGATTCGCGGCGAAGCGGCGCTGGAAGCCGATGGCCACGTTGCACAGGCCGATGGCCCGGTGGCCGGCCTCCAGCAGCGCCCTGGTGACGATGCCCACCGGGTTGGTGAAGTCGACGATCCAGGCGTCGGGCGCGTGCCGGCGGACCTTCTCGGCGATGTCCAGCACCACCGGGACCGTGCGCAGGGCCTTGGCCAGGCCGCCCGCGCCGGTGGTCTCCTGGCCGACGCAGCCGCACTCCAGCGGCAGCGTCTCGTCCACCTCGCGCGCGGCCTGGCCGCCGACGCGCAGCTGGAACAGGACCGCTTGGGCCCCGGCCACGCCCTCCTCGACCGAGGTCGTCGCGACGACCTCGGCCGGGTGGCCGGTGCGCGCCAGCATCCGGCGGGCCATCCCGGCGATCAGCTCCAGCCGGCCGGCGTCCGGATCGACCAGCGCGATCTCCGTGAGGGGCAGCTCGTCGCGGAGCCGCGCGAATCCGTCGATCAGCTCCGGCGTGTATGTCGAGCCGCCCCCGACAACGGCGAGTTTCACCCTTTTACTCCTGTCAGCGTCACGCCCTCGATGAAGACCCTCTGGGCGAAGAAGAACACGATGATCACTGGGGCCATGACGAGCAGGGTCGCCGCCATGGTGAGGTTCCACTGCACGCTGTGCAGCGCCCGGAAGGACGCCAGCCCGAGGGAGAGCGTCCAGTTTTCCTCGTTGATCTGGGCGTAAAGCAGCGGTCCATAGTAGTCGTTCCAGCAGTAGAAGAACTGGAACAGCGCCACCGCCGCGATCGCCGGCCGTGCCATCGGCAGGATCACCCTGACCAGGGTCCTGAAGTCCGAGCAGCCGTCCACGCGGGCGGCCTCGGTGTACTCCTTGGGGATCGTGATCAGGAACTGCCGCAGCAGGAAGATGGAGAAGGCGTCGCCGAGCAGCATCGGCAGGATCAGCGGCCACAGCGTGCCGGTGAGCTCGAGACGCGCCCAGACGAGATAGACCGGGACGGCGACGACCTGCGGGGGCAGCATCATCATCGTGATGACCGCCAGGAAGGCCAGCCTGCGCCCCCGGAAACGGAAGCGGGCCATCGCGTAGGCCACCGGGACCGACGACAGCAGCATGAACAGGGTGCCCAGCCCGGCGTACATGAACGTGTTGCCCAGCCAGCTCAGCAGGTGCGACCTGGCGAACACCTCGGCGAAGTTGCCCCAGTTCCAGGTGTCCGGCCACAGCTCGCCGGTGAGCGCCTGGTCGTCGGTCATCAGCGCGGTCAGCGCCACGAACACCAGCGGGCCGATGAACATCACCGACAGCGCCACGGCGAGGGCGTGGGTGGCGATCCAGTACAGCGTCCTGCGGACGCGTCCGCCGCGCGCGCCGGCCCGGCGGACCGGGGAGGCGGTGGCGGGGGGTCTGGTGGCCAAGGTGGTCACCGGCTGCCTCCTTCGTCGTCGGTGAACGCGCGGAACCGGCGGAGCAGGACGAGGGTGAAGATCATGGAAGCCGCGAACAGCAGCAGCGCCAGCACGCAGGCGTAGCCCATGCTGAAGTCGC
This sequence comes from Streptosporangium sp. NPDC003464, assembly GCF_053588315.1. Taxonomy (NCBI): domain Bacteria; kingdom Bacillati; phylum Actinomycetota; class Actinomycetes; order Streptosporangiales; family Streptosporangiaceae; genus Streptosporangium; species Streptosporangium sp. NPDC003464. The sequence goes on from NZ_JBSFPS010000114.1 coordinate 18,744, forward strand.
GGAAGCCCGAGTGGAACAGCCACTGGGGCAGTGTCAGCGTGGACAGCTCGGGATAGCCCGGCACGAAGGCGCTGCCGGGGGAGTCGGTGACCCCGGCGGCGACCCGGGAGGCGATCATCGCCTGGGTGAAGTACTGCAGGGCGTAGATGACGCCGGTGACCGTGGAGAACATCAGCACCGGGGAGATCGTCGGCAGCGTGATGCTCCGGAACTGCCGCCACCCGCCGGCCCCGTCGATGGCCGCGGCCTCGTACAGGTGCTTGGGCACGTCCAGCAGCGCGGCAAGGAAGATCATCATCGTGTTGCCGATGCCCCACATGGCCAGCAGGGTCAGACCGGGTTTGGCCCAGTCCTTGTCGCCGAACCAGTCGGGCGCGGTGATCCCGAAGAGGTCGATGATCTGGTTGAGCGGTCCCGAGGGGTTCATCAGGAAGACGAAGGAGACGGTCCCGGCCACCAGCGGCACCAGCGACGGCAGGTAGAACACGGTGCGGAAGAAGCCGGCGCCCGCCTTCAGGCGGGTGAGCAGCTGGGCCACGGCCAGGCCGAAGAGCACCTGGGCGGGGACCATGAACACCACCAGCCACAGCGTGTTCCTGATGGAGATCCACGCCCGGTCGTCGTGGAAGAAGTAGCGGTAGTTGTCCAGGCCGACGAACTCCAGCGTGAACAGGTCGTAGCGGTGGAAGGAGAAGTAGACCGTCGCCGCGAGGGGGTAGACGAAGAAGACCGCGAACCCGATCAGCCAGGGCGACATCCAGAGGAGGGCCTTGCGGCCCTCGCCGCGCCACCGGCGGGGCGGCGCGGCGTGGGTGATGCTCATCAAGGATCAGCCCCCGGAGAGCTTCAGCTTGTCGTTGACGCGCTTGTCGACCCCGGCGAGCCCGGCGTCGAGATCCTTGACCGAGCCCTTCTCCCACTGGTGCATGAACTCCTGGATCGCCTCCTGGTTGAAGGAGCTGTTGACGCTGGAGGGCACCGTGCTCGTCTTGGGGTGGCTGAAGATGTCGATGAAGGTCTGGAAGTTCTCGTCCTTCTTCAGGTCCGGAGACTCCAGTGAGGCCTTGGTGGTCGGCACGTTGCGCAGGGCGTTGGACAGGGTGACCAGGGCGGTGGTGTCGGTGGTCAGATACTTCACCAGCTCCCAGGCGGCCTGCGGGTTCTTGGCGCCCTTGGGCACGCCGATCACGGTGCCGGCGGTGAAGCCGCTGCCGTACAGCTCGGGCTTGTCGTCGGCGACGGGGAGCGGCGCGGTGCCGTAGTCGAGGCTCCCGGCCTCGTTGGCGATCATGGCGTTGCGCCACTCGCCGTCGAGCATCATGGCGACCTTGCCCTTGTAGAACGGGTGGTCGGCCGACCACTCCTGGCCCAGGCTCTTGCGGAACTTGTCGAGCTTGTCGTAGCCGTACCAGTCGACGAGCTCCTTCTGCCAGCGCAGGAGCTGCTTCCAGGCCGGGTCGGAGCCGATCGCCGAGGTGCCGTCCGGGTTGTACCACTTGGCGCCGACCATGGGGGCCAGGTGCGAGGCGGTGTTCTCGTAGTACTCGAAGCTCGGGATGAAACCGGCGACCTTGATGGTCCCGTCCGCGTCGCGGACGGTGAGCTTCTTGGTGAGCTCGGTCAGCTCCGACAGCGTCTTGGGAGGCTGGCTGCCCTTCATCAGGGCCTTGTTGTAGTAGAGCCCGTAGGCGTCGGCCAGCAGCGGCATCACGCAGCGCCTGCCCTCGAACTCGGTGTAGGAGCGCGAGGCCTCCGGCAGCACCGACAGGTCGATGCCGTCCTGCCGGATCACCTGGGTGAGATCCTGGAACGTTCCGCTCTTGCACCACTGGGCCACGTTGTCGGTGGTGAAGGAGGAGGCGACGTCCGGGGCCTTCCCGCCGCGCACCGCCTGGGTGATCTGGTCGTCCTGGACTCCCTTGACCAGTTTGACGGTGATCTGCGGGAACTTCTGGCGGAACCCGGCGATGGCGTCCTCGAACGCCTTCACCTCGGCGGGCGCCGAGAATCCGTGCCACAGCTCAAGGGCGGTGGCGGGCAGGGACGCCGAGCCCGAGGGTTTGGGCTGGGTCCCGAGCGCGGGCGCGCTCTCCTTGCCCGCGGTGCAGGCGGTCAGGGCCGCGGCCGTGAGGGCGGCCGTGGCGAAGGTGAGAAAGCGTCGGTGCACGACGGCTGCCTCCTTGCGTGTGGGGGGAATCACGAGAGGACGGGGGGTCGGGGACGGGGATCGGGTGATCAGGAGGGGACGGTGGAGCCGAAGACCTCGTCGCGGGTGGCGGCGAGGGCGAGGTCGAGGGCCCCGGCCAGGACGGGGTTGCCCTCGACGGTCGACAGCAGCAGGGGCGGCCGGGGGATGGTGAGCGCGTGCAGCTCGTGCTCGACGAGCTCGCGCAGTGTCTCGCCGCCGGCCAGGAGGGTGCCGCCGGTCAGCACGATGATCTCGGGGTCGATGACCGAGGTGATCGAGGCCAGGCCGATCGCCAGCCGGGCGGCGATGTCGCGCAGCCCGGCGCGGGCGTCGTCGGCGCGCCTGCCGGTGGACTGCGAGGTCTGCACGGCGTTCCGCACGGCCTGCGCGGGGGTGGTGCCGCGCAGGCCGTAGGACCTGAGGATCTTGAGTACGGCGGGGCCTCCGGTGAGGGCCTGGTAGCCGTGGTTGGCGTAGCGCCCCGCCTCGCGGGCCGTGGGCGCGCCGGGGGCGGGCATGTAGCCGACCTCGCCGGCGCCGCCGGTGGCGCCCCGGTGCAGCCGGCCGCCCAGCACCAGTGCCGAGCCGAGCCCCTCGTCGGCCCAGAGCAGCACGAAGTCCGGGTGGCCCTGGGCCACGCCGTGCGCCTGCTCCGCCTGGGCGACGAGGTTGACGTTGTTCTCGACGGCGATCTGGAGGCCGAGCCCCCCGCTGAGGGTGGGCACCAGGTCGGGGATGTGCCAGCCGGGCATGTCCTTGCTGGTGGCGTAGCCCAGCCTGCCGGTGCCCGGGTCGAGCGCGCCCTGCACGCCGATGACCGCGCGCCGCAGGTCGGCGGGGGCGCCGGCGCCCTCCAGTGCGGCGCGCACCCGCTCCACCACGTCGCCGGCGGCGCGGCCGGGGGTGGGCAGCCGGTGCTCGCCGATCACGGTGCCGGTGATGTCGGCCACCCTGACGTCGATGTGCGCGGGGGTGACGTCCAGCGCGGCGACGTGCGCGGCGGCCGGGTTGAGCCGGTAGACCTCGGCGGTGCGGCCGGGCAACCCCTCGCGGATGCCGTCCAGGACGACCAGGCCCGCCTCCTGGAGCCGGGCGAGCAGCTGGGAGGCCGTGGGCTTGGACAGGCCGGTCAGGGCGCCGATCTCCGGACGGGTCAGCGCACCGCGCTCCAGCAGCGCGTGCAGGGCGGCGCGGTCGTTGATCGCGCGCAGCAGGCTGGGGGTGCCCGGCGTGGGCTGAGTCACAGGTCCTCCGTGTCCGCACATCCCGTGCGGTCCCCCGCACAGCAGAGTTAGGAAAGTTTCCTAACTCGAAGTGAATCTAAGGAGCCCGTGCGAATCGCGTCAAGCGGAGGGGGTGCGCCGAAATCAACCTGTGATGGCGGGGGGAGGGGCGGATGTCTCGACGGACCTGCTAAGGTGATGGTTTGTCATAACCACAAGCCAATGGCCCGGAGTATCCCATTACTATCAACGATAATGGAGCGACGGCAACCCGTCAACTCGAGCTCGCCAAGGAGCAGGAATACGTCTCCGGCCTCTACGCACGGCTCGACCTGTTGCGCGAGCGCACCCAGCGGCAGCTGGACGGGGTGCTGGCGCAGGGCGGCAGCGGCGGCACGCACCAGAACCGCTCCGAGCGCGACACGTTCGCCGGGATGTACGCCGAACGGCTGGGCCGCCTGTGGGCGGTCGAGAACGGCCTGTGCTTCGGGCGGCTCGACAACGCCGACCGCACCTCCCTCTACATCGGCCGCATCGGCATGGCCGACGACGAGCAGCGGCGGCTGCTGATCGACTGGCGGGCCCCGGTGGCCCAGCCGTTCTACGGCGCCACCCCGGCCGCCTCCATGGGCGTCATCCGCCGCCGGCACCTGCAGACCAAGGGACGCAAGGTGATCGGGGTCGACGACGACCTGCTCGATCTCGACAGCCTCACCGACGACGCCGCGGCCACCCTCAACGGCGAGGCGGCGCTGCTGGCCTCCATCGCCGCCAAACGCACCGGGCGGATGCGCGACATCGTGGCCACCATCCAGTCCGAGCAGGACCGCATCATCCGCTCGGACCTGAGCGGCGTGCTGGTCGTGCAGGGCGGTCCGGGCACGGGCAAGACGGTGGTGGCCCTGCACCGGGCGGCCTATCTCCTCTACACCCACCGGGACAAGCTGGCCCGCCGGGGCGTGCTCATCCTCGGGCCCAACCTGACCTTCCTGCGCTACATCGAGCAGGTGCTGCCCTCCCTGGGCGAGACCGACGTGCTGCTGTCCACGGTCGCCGAGCTGTACCCGGGGGTCGTCGCCACGGTGAAGGAGGCGCCCGAGGTCGCCGCGCTCAAGGGCGACGGGCGGATGGCCGAGGTGGTGGCGCGGGCCGTACGCGAACGGCAGCGGGTGCCGCGCCAGCCGGTCGACATCCGCCTCGACCGCTACACCCTCAGACTCGACGGCCGCGTCCTGGAGGCCGCCCGCTCCCGGGCGCTCCGCTCCCGCAAGCCGCACAACGAGGCCCGCGGCGTCTTCGTCCGCCACCTGCTCAACGCGCTCGCCCGGCAGGCCGCCCGGCAGCTCGGCAAGGGCATGATCGACGATGACGAGCTGGCCGACCTCCGCGAGGACCTCCGTACGGAGCGTCCCGTCAAGGCCGCGCTGAACAGGCTGTGGCCCTACACCACCCCCCAGCAGCTCCTCATCGGGCTGTTCACCTCGGGCGAGCGGCTGGACTACGCCGCCGGCGACTTCAGCGCCGCCGAGCGCGAGCTGCTGCTGCGTGAGCCGCCGCGTCAGGGGGAGAACTGGTGGGCCGAGTCCGACGTGCCGCTGCTGGACGAGGCCGCCGAGCTGCTCGGCGACATCGACCCGGCGGTGCTGCGGGCCGGGGCGTGGATCGCCGAGGAGGAACAGGCCGCCCGGCGCGCCGCCGCCCTGGACGAGCGTCAGCACCAGCTCACCTACGCCAAGGAGGTGCTGGAGCTGACCGGGCTGTCCGACATCATGGACGCCGAGAAGTTCGCCGCCCGGCACTTGGGCGACGACGTGTACCTGACCACCGCCGAGCGCGCCGCCGCCGACCGCACCTGGGCCTTCGGTCACGTCATCGTCGACGAGGCGCAGGAGCTGTCGGCGATGGACTGGCGGATGGTGATGCGGCGCGTGCCGACCCGGTCGATGACGATCGTCGGCGACCTGGCGCAGACCGGCTCCTCGGCCGGCGCGCGCTCCTGGGGCCGGGTGCTCGACCCGTACGTGTCCGGGCGCTGGCGCGAGGAGCACCTCAGCGTCAACTACCGGACCCCGGCCGAGCTGATGGCCGTGGCCGCCGACGTGCTCACGCTGGTCGGCCCCGGTCTCGTCGCGCCAACCTCGGTCCGGGAGACGGGTGCGGCCCCCTGGGCCGCCTCCCCGGTGGAGGCGCTGGCCGATGTCGTCAAGGCCGAGGTCGTCGAGGGCGGACGCCTGGTCGTGATCGTGCCCGAGTCCGGTGTGGCGGAGTTCGGCGAGGTGGTGAGCCGGGCCGTCGACGGCGCGGTCGTGGGGCCGGGGTCGGCCGCCCTGGACGCCCCGGCGGCGGTCCTGACGGTCGCCCAGGCCAAGGGGCTGGAGTTCGACGGGGTCGTCGTGGTGGAGCCGGAGCTGATCCTGCGGGAGTCGCCCCGCGGGGCGAGCGACCTTTACGTCGCGATGACCCGCGCGACACAGCGCCTTGGCGTCGTGCACAGCGGTCCGCTTCCCGAAGCGCTTGCTCGACTTGAGCGACATCCGATCACATGAGACCATTGACGGCTCTCGTCGATCATGTCCCAGCTGCGAAAACTTGATGTTTCCGCTGTTAGTGACACGGTTGACATCTGCGCTGGGGTCGGTAGTTTGCTGCCCAGTCCAGCACGGGACTGGCCGGTTGGCCGCCTTTCGACATCGTCGGTTCCTGCGCCCGTGACGGGGGTGACCCCGTCCACACAGCCAGGCGCAGGGCCGGCGTTCCGTCGAGGCGGGGCACCCCGACCGGGCGGGGGGTTGGACCCAGGAGGGGTCCGGGCACCCAGTAGACAACGGCAATCCGCGCTCGCCGCCGACGGGACGGAACCGGTCCGAAGGGTGGTCCGGGCCCTCTTCCCGCTCCCGTGCCGAGCGCCGCAAGCGTCGGGGTGATCCCCAGGGCATCCGTCCGCCCCTGGGGATCACCCCGTTGCCGCGTTCACGGCCCTGGTCCGGCACCCTTTTTTGGGGGTGTGCCGCGGTGAGCGGTACCGTTCGGGCTAGAGAGCCGGGTGCGTGAGCCGGGCCGGGATGACCGGGCGTCACCGTCCGCACGACACCGCAAGGAGCCCCGCCCGTGGTGCAGGAGAAGACGGCCGCCCCGGCGTCCGGAGCGGCCGGACCGGAGGGACCCGACGGCCCGCCCGGTGGGCCCCGGCCCGAGAGGACCGCCGCGGCGCAGGGCCCGGCCGGAGCCTCGCGCTGGGCGCTCCCGGCCCGGACCGCGGGCGCGGTCGCCGGCGGCCTGCTGCTCTACCTCGCCTTCCCGCCGCTCGGACTGTGGTTCCTCGCGCCGTTCGGCCTGGCGCTCGCCGTGCTGTCGGTGCACGGCTCGCGCCCCCGCCGCGCCCTGTGGCTCGGCCTCCTCACCGGCCTGGCCTTCCTGCTGCCCGCCCTGCACTGGGTCAGTCCGATCGGGACGGACGCCTGGCTGGGCCTGGTGGCGCTGGAGAGCCTCTTCTACGCGGCCTGGGCCGCGGGCACCGCCCTGGCCGTCCGGCTGCCCCTGTGGCCGCTGTGGAGTGCCGCGCTGTGGGTGACGATGGAGTGGGCCCGGGGGCAGTTCCCGTTCGGCGGCTTCCCCTGGGCGCGGGTGGCCTTCAGCCAGGGGGAGTCGCCCTTCACCCCCTACGCGGCCCTCGGCGGGGCGCCGCTGGTGACCTTCGCGGTGGCCCTGTGCGGCGGCCTGATCGCGCTGCTGGCGCTCCGGCTCGCGGCCGCCCCCCGCCGGGGCCGGGCGCTCGCCCTGCCGCTCGCCGGGCTGCTGGCCGTGCCGGCCGCCGCCTACGCCGTCCCCCGCCCCGGCGACGAGGGCAGGACCGTCACCGTCGGCGTCATCCAGGGCAACGTCCCGGGCCGGGGCATGCACCCCCTCGGGGACGAGCCGGCCGTGGTCCTGGGCAACCACACCCGCATGCTCCACGAGATGGCACAGGCCGTACGGGAGGGGCGGACGCCCCGGCCGGACATCGTCGTGCTGCCGGAGAACTCCACCGACATCGACCCCTACCGCAGCGACTTCGCCCGCCGCGAGATCGACGCGGCGGTGAAGGACATCGGGGTGCCCGTCCTGGTCGGCGCCGTCGTGGGCATCGGGCAGGACAACCGCGCCACACGCAGCCTGGTGTGGGACCCGGTCACCGGCCCCGGCGCCTACTACGACAAGCAGCAGCTCGTCCCCTTCGGCGAATACACCCCGCTCAAGTCCCTCGTGCTGGCCCTGTTCGAGCGGGCGGGCCTGGTCGGCAAGCAGTCGGTGCCCGGCACCCGCGACGGCGACCTGAAGCTGGGCCCGGTGACGGTCGGCGCGATCAACTGCTACGAGGTGGCCTTCGACGGCGTCGTGGGCGACACCGCCCGGACGGGCGCCAGCCCCCTGGTGGTGCAGACCAACAACGCCACCTACGCGCTGACCAACCTGCCGGCCCAGCAGCTGGCCATGTCCCAACTGCGCGCGGTCGAACACAACCGAGCGGTGGTAACCTCCGCGATCACGGGTATATCCGCTTACGTGACCCCCGATGGCACGGTCGCCTGGCGCACCGGAGAGCTCGTCCCCGCGGCGAACGTGCTGACCGTTCCGGTCAGAACCGCCGAAACGATCGCCACCCGTGTGGGGGCGCTGCCCGAATGGGCCTTGATACTTGTGAGTGCGGGCGCGTTGGCCGCCGCCTGGCGGCGGCGGCCCCGTAGCCTGGTGCACTCCGTGAACCAGGAAGGTGACCAGCAGGTGGGAGACGCGTGATGGAGCGGATGCTTGGCCGGGTGCTCGTCATCGTCCCGACGTACAACGAGCGGGAGAACCTGCCGATGATCGTCGGGCGGCTGCGCACCGCGCTGCCCGAGGCGCACCTGCTGGTCGCCGACGACAACAGCCCCGACGGCACCGGTGCGGTCGCCGACGCGCTGGCGGCCGAGGACGACCACGTCCACGTGCTGCACCGGCCGGGCAAGCAGGGCCTGGGCGCCGCCTACATCGCCGGCTTCCGCTGGGGGCTGGCCGAGGGCTTCGACGTCCTGGTGGAGATCGACGCCGACGGTTCCCACCAGCCCGAGGAGCTGCCCAAGCTGCTGGAGGCGCTGGCCGACGGGGCCGACCTGGTGATCGGCTCCCGGTGGGTGCCCGGCGGCAAGGTGGTCAACTGGCCCGGCTCGCGGGAGTTCCTGTCGCGCGGCGCCAACGTCTACACCCGGATGATGCTCGGCCTCCCGGTCCGTGACTCCACCGCGGGGTTCCGCGCCTACCGGGCCGCCACCCTGGAGAAGATCGGCCTGGACGACGTGGAGTCGCAGGGCTACTGCTTCCAGGTGGACCTGACCCTGCGCACGGTCCGCCACGGCCTGCGCGTCACCGAGGTGCCCATCATGTTCGTGGACCGCACCGTCGGGGCGAGCAAGATGAGCCGGGCCGTCGTGGGGGAGGCGCTGTGGCGGGTCACCCTGTGGGGCTTCTCCGGTCTCCCCGGACGCCTGCGCCGCCCGCCGCGCTGAAGCCGGACCGGCGCCGCCCGGATGACGGCGGAACGCTACGGCGCTCCGGTGCGTTGTCACTTCCGTACGGCTGCCGTGTGAGTTGAGGGAAAAATGCGCTTTCTGCTGGTTCTCGCCTTCCTGGCGGTCCCGGTCCTGGAGATCCTGGTGTCCGTCCGGATCGGCCAGGCCATCGGCGTGTGGCCCGCGATCGCCCTGCTGGCCGCCGGGGGCCTCCTCGGTTCCTGGATCGTCCGCCGGGAGGGGCGCAAGGCCTGGCGCAAGCTCCAGGAGGCGATGCAGACCGGCCGGATGCCCGAGCCGGGGGCGCCCGGCGGGGCCATGACCGTCGCCGGCGGGGTGCTGCTGGCGATCCCGGGCTTCCTCACCGACGTCGTCGGCCTGCTGTTCCTCCTGCCGTTCACCCAGCCGCTGGTGCGCGCGCTCGGCGCCCGGTTCCTCGCCCGCCGGATCCGCACCCTCGCCGAGCGGACGGCGGGCCCCGGCCTCGGCACGCCGTTCGGCGGCATGGACTCGCCCTTCGGCGGGGTGCCCGGCCAGCGGGACGGCTCCGGCCCGGTCATCCACGGCGAGGTCATCCGGGACGAGCCGGGCAGCTCCGCCGGTCACGACTCCGGCCGAGGCATCACCGGCCGTTGAGTCCCGCGGGTCACGGCTCCGGCGGCGTCACCGGCCGCTGAGATCGGCCAGGCGGCGGAGCGAGAGCCGTAGCAGCGCCGCGCTCAGCGGCCGGACCAGCGGCCAGCCGAGCCGCCCGGCCGGGCCGTACGGCAGGTCGAGCTCCTCCTCCCAGACGATCGTGCTGCCGCCGCCCTCACGGGGCAGCACGCGGAAGACCCCGGTGCCGCGCACCAGCCGCCCGGTGTGCCGGACCGCCACCGCCGTGGGCGGATCCCACTCGGTGATCTCCATGGTGTCGAGGAACCCGACGGGGCCCAGCCCGCTGAAGGCGGCCAGCCGGCTCCCCACGCTCCGGCCGTCGCCGGCGGCGACGCGCGCGCGGGTCAGGACCATCCACTCGCCGTGGCGCGGCCAGTCGGTCAGCACGGAGAACACCCGTTCCGGCTCTGCGGCCGCCTCCACCGAGACGCTGATGCGGGAGTGAGTCACCTTCCGATCCTTCCTCGCAGCCGCCACCGCCGAAACCACGGCCCGGCGCTCCCGCGGCCCGGCGTTCCCGCACCGCGGTGGCCCGCGGGGCTCGCGGTCCTCCTGGCGCCCGGCTCCGTCATCGCGATGGCCGGCGACCGGATCGTCATGCAGCCCCACTCCCAGATGATGATCCACGACGCCGCAGGCATGTGCATCGGCAACGCCA